>JADGPZ010000163.1 GCA_017882165.1 Candidatus Kapaibacterium sp. | reverse complement strand
CGATTCGTTGAACGAATTATACCCTCATAAAACCAACTTCCTGCGACGACAACGGAATCAACCACTGTCATTGCTCGAATGTATTTGCTTATGGATGGATCTGCTATCTTTTCCCAATTGAGTCCGTACTTTGACCAAGCATATATGCCTGCATCAAAAATGTCATCCGCGTAAGTGCCCACGAAGAGCAGAGAATCTATGTGCGTGAACGTGCTAATATGCTCCTGATTGCGAGGAATTCCGGTAGTGACATCCTTCCAATGCTCGCCTCGGTCCGATGAGCGAAACACACCACCATACACGATACCAGCACCAGCAAAGAGATCAGGACCGAAGACATGAAGAGAAAGAACAAGGGAGCATGTGAGCCCAGAGTCAGAAGGCACCCATGCCGCACCCCGGTTCGTCGATCTGAATATCCTATCGTTTCCCTCGAAGAGTTCTGAGTCAAGCTGCACTAGACATCTTGCGTGACCATTTAGTAAGCCGGAACTAGATGGTATCCACTCATCGCCGCCATTCGTCGTTCTAAAAATGCCCGCTCCATCCGTCGAAGTGTAGAGATCCGCCCCGCTTTCCAAAAACGAGTACACGGCGATTGGCTGCATTCCTGAACTTGACGGGATCCAGTTCTTTCCGCTATCATAGGAAACGAATACTCCTACGTTCGTCCCGCCAAGCACAATTGACTTGTTCACACAAAAACCTCCGAACCACGCGTAATCCACGTTAGCTTCGACTCTCGACCACGAACGGCCGCTGTCTGCGGACCGGTAAATCGCCCCTCCCCTTGCAGCAAGCAGTGTAGACCCGATGGATGTGAGACCGCTCACGACTCCGCCATTGCCGCACGTCATGACATCCCATTGGTCACCAAAAGTGCTGCTCCGGAACAATCCTGAGTCTGTTCCTGCAAAAACAAATGGGCCATACGCGTATATTGCAAAGATTTGAGGGACGTGGAAATTCGAATGAAACCTGTCGGGATGGGGCATCCCATTAGTTATTGGATGCCAACCTCGACCATCGGAATTCAAGCGGTAGACACCAGCCGATGTCCCGGCAAAGAAGCTTGAGCCATAAGGTACCAATGCATTGATGCCAAGTCCTGCCACTCCAGAATCAAGCTCAACGAAAGACTTACCTGTGTCACTTGAGACAAAAATTCTACCGCCCCACACCCCGGCGTACAGCTTAGCGCCAGTCATCCCAATGGCTGTGACACTTACGAATGAGCTATCGCCTCTTCTTTCCCATGTTTTACCACTGTCCGGTGAAAATGCGATGATGTTATCCGCGCCGACAAACACATTAGAGCCTCTAATTGCCACGGCTGATATGTAAGAACCCGCAATTGCAGTATCAGCAATTGTCCAGCTCGTGCCATTGTCAGAAGAGCGAAAAAGGCCACTTGATTCTGTCCCCGCGAAGACATAATTCCCAATTGCAGCAAGTGAAGGGGATGTGATCGTATTGCCATACGGCCCATTCGTCTGCACCCACTGCGCGCGCGTTGAGCCTGCGCCTAGGAGTGTGAGCGCAGCGAAGACTAAGAATACAATGCGTCGCTTTGGGAGCATACTGCATTCAAAGTGAGAGTGGGAAGGGTTAGTGCCCAATGACAGAGGGCAAATCGGAGTGCCTCTCTTTTAACGCATCTTCACCATCGTGCGTCGACCGATCAACGCCCCACTCCTCGAACGCACAAGCACCGTGTATGCTCCATCCACGAGAGCCGAGACATCAACTCGCAGGGACTCTGTGGATTCCGCCACCGGAAGTCGAAGCACCTCGCGGCCCAGCATATCGAGCACACTGATTTCGAAGAGCGATTGATTGTTGCAGATCACCGTCAACCGATCGCCGCATGGGTTTGGCGCGAGAGTCAACTCGCCCGGATGCGAAGTCACGCTCACACCCGCAAACTTTGACTCGATAGCCCCGATGGATCGCGACGAATTGTAGGCTCTGTCGAAATAATCTGTCGTTGGCTCCGTGAGTGCAACACCCGCACCAAACGCCGGACTATTCGGGGGTAGCATGAAATCTCCGCGCGATGTGTCGACAAACTCAGGATCGCCGATGAGCGAGCCGGTGACATTCACACCGGGCATCTCTCCCAAATAGATGCTCGCGGGATCGGCATTCATGTAATCGTGGAACAGATTGTTCACGAAGTACTCGGTGCTGAAATCGAAGTTGTTCGATGCGTTGAGATAAATGTGGTTGGGGCTGTAGGTCGTGAAGATGTTGTTTGCGATGTGGTTGTTGCTCAGGAAGATATTGTTCGAACTAGCGTTCAGCGAGCGAAACGCGAACGAGGTGGTCTTGAAACAGGTGTTGTTGTAGATGTAGGAATTGTGACACGAACTCAGCCGGATGCCGGTCAGTCCACCGATGAAGATGTTTGCAAAGACCTTGATCGAGTCGGCTTCCCACGTCGCCCCGAGCGGACAAAAGAACTGCGGCCCGGTATCGCCGCCGACATCCACGCCATCGGCGATGCAATTGACGAACAAGTTCTTCTCGTATGTGATATTCTTCGTGCCGCCTTTGCAGTGCGATCCATCACCCGGCATGTTTTGGAATGTGCAGTGACGGATGACGCCGTTGCGGTCGGCATTCAGACTGATGCCATCGGTGATGTTCGTCCCATCGCGGAAGATGCAGTTCTCAACCAGGAAGTTATCCGTGCCGGTGAACTTCAGACACGCGCCGGTGGCGTCCTTTCCAGTATTGTTCAAATTGGTGAAGGTGCAGTTCTCTACGACGATGTCATGGTTCGCGGTGAAGCAGGCATACTCGTAATCGAAGAAGAGCTGATGGAACACCCGTGCGCGTTGCGTGGAGTCATCGCCATAGAAATGGAGTCCAGAGATTCGGACATACTGCGCCGTCTGGAATGTGTACTGCTCGTTGATCGAAACCGAATCGTGCGCGAATGGCTGAATCGTGATCCACTTGTCCGGCGTCCCGATCAGGCTGTCGATCCAATACACAGAATTCGTGTAGGTCCCGGCATGGACGAACACCGTATCCCCTGCATGTACCACCCGCGCGTGCGCCGCCGTGCCAAGATCGGGATACATCTGCCCGGGACCGACATGAATCTGCGCCCGGCCAATAGACGTTGCAAGAAGCAGCAGGAGTGTGATACGAAGACGAGTCATGGTGGACTAACCGAGTTTGGGCCGCAGGGTTCCGCTTGACTCCAACTTGGGCCATCGGATACAGCGCTGCACCTTGGCTACTGCTGCGAGACGCGCATCGTCGTTCTTGCGGAAGGCGCCTCTACTTGATTTGCATTAATCGTTTGTAATGCTTGGAACCTTTCGAGCGGCAAAAGACTGCATTGTGTTGTTCCCATCAATAATTTGCAACATCCCATGAAACACAACCACTACCCCGGACTTTCTGTCATCGCGTTTTCGATCCTGGCATTAGCCTCGTGTAAGACCAGCACGAGCCCGAACGCCGATAGCGGATTCACTGCTCTGCCGAAGGCTGGCAGCAGCTTCACCAGCCAACACGTTACACGCGACACCATGGGAATGGTGACCTCTACCGACACGTCCATCGAGCGGGTCGTGCAATCGAACTTCTCGATCGGAGGTGTGACCGATGCGGACTTCTGCATCAACACTCATGCCGATATGACGAAGGACACAAGCTACCTTCGTTACGCCGCAGGCGGCGATGTGCAGATGTATACCGCTTCTTCACAAGGGACTTCCATGCTCCCCCTCTGGATCACACTGCCGTTTGCCAGCCATGCGACACAACACTTCGTGGTGGATACGTTGATGGATTTAGGCAGCGGCATGATAATGCGCGATACCATGGACATGACAATCAAGTACGAGCGCACCGAGAATCTTCTCATTAAGGGGACATCCGTTTCCTGCAGCGTCCTGTCAATGACGATGCAATCGCATGGAACAGTGACGATGGGCATCGTAAAGCAATCGTTTACGGGCCTCAATGTTACGGAAATGTCACTCGCTCCTTCGATCGGATGGCAAGTCCATTCAAAGGACATCACGAATACCACCAGCGGGCAACGCAACTCGCTCAACGAATCGACGCTCATCGACTACACCCTGGTGAAGTAAGATCTGTTTGGTCCCGTTCGAGCGTGGTCGCTCGGACGGGAGCGCGCGCCTGGACGCTTGCGGCGCCCAGGCGCGGCGCGATCCGAATTCGCTGAGCGAGACGCCCGTTCCGCAACATCACTCTCATATCATCCCCAGCAGCTTCGTGACGATCCCGTGCGAGTAGTGGCTCGCGACTTCGGTCACGAAGCGGACGAAGTCTGCGGGCGCGGCGTGATCGGCTTTGTCGGAGATCGAGCGAATCACGATGCACGGCGCGCCATGCTCGTGGCAAATCTGCGCGACGGCGGCGCCCTCCATCTCGATGCAGAGCAGTCCTTCAATCGTGTCGCGCAGCGCCGCAATCTTCTCGGCGTCTGCAATGAACTGATCGCCGCTCGCGATGAGGCCCGTGTGAACGCGCGCACCGTTCGGGCATAGCTCCTTGCGCGAGCGCTCCATCTCCGCATCGCCAGCGACCTCGCGCAGATAGTGCTCCGCAGCCTTCACGGCTTTCGCGACATACTCTTGCTCGACAGCAAAGTGTGAAATGCCGAGCAAAGGGATTTCGAATTTCGGGAACATCGCGCCCGCGCTCGCATCGAAATCGTGCTGCATGAGACGGTCGGCAATCACAACGTCGCCGATCTCGAGCGCGGGGTCCACGCCACCTGCGACGCCGGTGAAGATGATCAGCTCGACTCCGAAGTGATTCAGCAGCGTCGTCGATGTGCTCGCCGCGGCGACCTTGCCCCAGCGCGAGAAGACCACGACGACATCGTGACCGGCAAGCGTCCCCTCGTGGTAGTCCCGGTTCGCGATGCGTGTCTGGCGGGCACCCCCGAGCGCGTCGCGGAGCAAGCCCATTTCCTGGGGCATGGCACCCATGATACCGATCTTCATCCGGTGCAGAGCTTATGTTTCAGATGGAATAAATCACAATTCGCCGATTCCAGCCCGGATTCCTCGATTTCCTTCTGACAGCGCAAGAGAATTTGATTTCTGATTTATGTTCAGAGTTCATGAACGCGCCCATGTCTCCCCAATCTCAATTAATTGCTTTCTTTTGGCAAAGGTGCCCATAGTTTGCCCTGTAATATAACTCCAAAACCGGTGAAATGTTACGGAAAAATTCAGGATCTTTTTGCCCGCGTTTTCCTTCGGGCTATCGTTTTCCGTCGTGCCACAGTTTTCCGTCGCACAGCCTTCTTCTTCTCGTGCTTCCACCCTGTGCCTCTGAGCCATGCAACATACGCCGGCAGCAACTCCACCGTCTTGGCCCACAGCATTTCGTACCGTAGTACCTGCTGCGCCTGATACTTGTCGATCGTTTTGATCGCCACCATCCGCTTGAGGATCGGTGCGGCGGCTTTCTTGATTTTCTCGACATCGAGGTTCTTCGTCTCAAGAAGCTGCATCATCGCAATGAAGTGATTACTCTGCGTCTCGTGTCCTCTCTTGAGATGGCGCGTCTTGTATTTCGCAAGCGACTCGATCCGCTCGAAGAAATACTCCTCGTCGCCACGCCTCCAGAGCACGATCAGAATTTCGAGCGCGACTGCGGCCATTCCATATCCTGCGTAATCGCCTTTGAAGCTTGGGAATTGCTGCATAAGATGGCGCAGCAGTTCGCCGGTCTTCTCCTCCTTGGGCTTCTTCTCGCCCGGCACGGGTCTCGCCGTGAAGAGCGCGGCATAAATCTGAAAGAGATGCCACCGGTCGCGCGTCGTTCCTGTCTGCGATGCAAATCGCGAGCGGCCCATCACATTCTGCACGAGCGCATGCGCCTCCTCAAATTGCTCCGTGTGCATGAGCAATATGAAGTGCCACTCTTGGAACCCGTACCAATCCTGATCTTCTGGATCGAAGAGATCGAGCGACCTTGCGATTGCGGCTTCCGCGAGGTCCGTCTGCCCAGTTTGAATGTAGCACATGAGCCGGGTCAGCGCATTACGGCTTCGGCGCGCGCGGTTCGCGAAGAGCGGATACTCTTCGAGCAGCGTGTCTGTTCCGTCGCAGATCGCAAGCGCTTCGGCATAGTCCATCGTGACTTGCTGGGCCATCCGGCGCAAACGAAGCAGCGCATCCTGCAAGCTGAACGTGCCATGCTCACGCGCGATAGGCGTGAGCCGTGCAATGGCTAAGTCGATCCGGGGTCTCACCTCCGGGTGCTCCGCGCCGCTTTTTGCAAAGACGATCCGTGTGCGCTCCGTCGCCTCCCGCGCATCGGCCAGCGCGGCGTCAAGCAATCTGAATCTCCTCTGTTCCGCACAAAGCCGATCGTATTCCGTTTGGTCGCCGGAGAGCGTTGCCCAGTTCAAGAGCGGTGAAAGAAGCATGAGTGCGAGATCCCATTGTTCCAGGACCGTTGCTTCTTTCAGCCAAAAGTTTGCCTCCGCGTTCGCACTGTATGCCGCGCCGAGCCACTCGAGAATATGGACACGGGCATTGGAAAGATCGAGCGCGTGGAGCCGTTGCGCGTAGTCCGAATAATTCGCGCGTTTCAGATCGAACTCGAAAACATGCTCCAGCAGCATCGCCTTCAGCTTCCAAAGCGATTGCTGGCACCGGCGCGCATCAATTCCAAGCGCGAGGATAATATCATCGTCGCTGAGTTGCGTCTCCGACTCAACAATGAGCCGGAAGATTGACGCTTCACGACTCACGGACTTGCCAAAATCTGACAAAACTTTTTTGGGAGCGAGCTTGGTGACAAATTTCGCGATTTCGACCGTCTCGATCAGCAGTTTTGTGGGCGTTTTGGGCATATTGCAAACTAATTACGTCTTCAAGACAGAAGAAACCATGGTGACAAAACCGCCTTCCGTGTCCATGGATTCCGTGCGTCAATGAGCGATTTTTGTGCTGAGTTGAATCACTTGGTTCAAAACCACAAACCATTCGCATCATGACAAAAATACTACTCGTTCTTTCGCTGGCCGTATTATCTACCGCTTTTCGTCCGATACCCTCCCCAACTTCTACACCCTCGCCCGTTCCCCCCACGGCGGGTGTGGTTCTCAACTCCACCTCCTCTGAAAGAGGAGGGGGCTGGGGGGTGGTTGTCCCCGATTGCTACACCTTCACCGTCGATAATGCCTCCTCAGACTCCATTGGTAATGTGAGAA
>JADGPZ010000058.1 GCA_017882165.1 Candidatus Kapaibacterium sp. | reverse complement strand
ATCCACGATGGAATCGCGGATCACGAGCTTCTGGATCAATCCAGCGCCGCTTCCGCTGCCACTCCCGAATCCACTGCCGCTACCGCTGCCACTCCCGGACCCACTGCCGCTACCGCTGCCACTCCCAGATCCGCTACCGCTGCCACTCCCGGATCCACTCCCGCTTCCACTGCCGCCTCCCGTGCCATTGGTGATGATTTTTCCGATGATCGAGCGCTCGATGATTAGCTCTTCGACGGTATCTTGAATTTCGAGCGTGATCGGCACAATCGATTTGTCAAGAGCATCGACGCCACCCGGATCGAGTGTCATGTGTTGCAGCGTCACCGACTTGAAATGTCCCTTGAGCACAAGCGAAGCCGGAGTCGATGCCGTGGCACCGATCCACAGTCCGTTCAACGTCAGTTCGACATCAGCCGGGCTATTGGCTGCGGCCGTAAGCGTCCAGGAATTGCCATCAATGCGCAAATAGGGCCGCTGGCGATTCGAGGCCTGAACCGTCAGTTGGCCGATGTTGTCGCGGTCACCAATGGGAGTGTAGGTCCTCGAGTCGCAAATCTCAAGCACGCCGCTTGTAGGCAGCGAATTCGCGGTACCAAACGCTGTGCTTGCAACGGGATTGGGGAGAGGCGCATACGCCAGCGATCTCGACCGGTCGTGACCGCCTGCCCCAAGACCTCCCGAGAATCCATAGCAATAGGAGACTTGCATGTCCTTCGGGATCGCTGTGGATGCAATCCAAATCAAGCAACCATTCTTTGGATCGATAAGCCAGTCCTTCCCGGCAAGCACAGGCAACGGCGAACCCGTGAGAATACTCTCCACACTCGCACCAGCGATTGCATCTCGATTTGCAATGACCCAGTCGGCCGCTGCAACGGGATCCGCCGCCGAGATACTCGTCTCCACGACGATGGAGGCAAGACCTGTGTCCCCGTCCAGTCCAGCGGGGAGGAGCGCAATCTTTGAAGGACTCGCGATCAGCGCTGGAGGCGGAGCGATCGATGGGATTTCGTTGAGCAGCCGGCACGCAATCGGCGCCGGGACTTCCCACTCTTTCGCGCTTGTCCACGCTTCCCAGTCGAACACGCTCCGGTCATCGGTGCGGTGGCGACGCGCAAAGAGCGGAATTCCTCGGCCGGACGGATCAAATGTGTACTGTCCAGCAACGAGCAAATATGGCGTCACACCATCGAGCCGCGTCGAAATCAAACGGTAGAGATGGAATCCAAGCTTCGCGATCCCGTACCGTCCGTCGCGACCAGCGCCGTTTGGATCGGGACGCCGGAAGTCGGGCGTGTGGTGAAACTCGTCGAACGGAGAACCGGCAAGCTCCGCACCGTGCGCGTTGCGCAGGTCCGCCCATCCTCCCGGCATCGTTCCGGTGAGCGGTCCGGCAAAACGTCCCGGCTCCGGATCGAGGCCATGCCGTGTGCGGCCAAGCAGTTTGAATTCTTCGACGAGTTTGCCTTCCCAGCCGGTGATGTCGGCGATCAACTCTTCGAGCACGCGTGGCGTCCCGGCGCGGCGGCGATAGTAGACGGTCTTCGCGACATCAATGCGCCGTCCGCGGCGGAGCAGCGGCGAGAGCATCCGCGTCCCGACGAGTTCGCCGATATATGGCACGGCCCAATCGGAGCAGAGGTCGATGAACTGATCGTCCCACAGCCGGTCGTTGGAGCGCCGGAGCGTCGCTGCCTGCTGCGCGAGAACTTCGATGAAGCCGCGCAGTATACCAGGCGGATTCGCTTCGCCGTCCAGCTCGCGATAATACTCCGGGATCATCGCCCAGAGCTTCTCGGCATAGTATCGATCGAAATGATCGTGTGCGGTAGTCGGCATCAGGCGCTTGTGGGAATTACTGTGACAGCATTCGTTTCGGAAAAATCAAAGTAGCTTCCCGCCGCTTGCGGTATCGCATAGTCCGTCGCTTTGCAGCAGGCCACGCAGGGCGTTTGCACAGCGTTGGGCGCGCTTGCGTTGGGCGCGGCTGGGAATATCATTGAAGCGTTCGGGGCGTTGATGGTGAGCGACTCGATCGACAGCACTCCCTGGACTGCAAGCACCGTTTCGAATACGTTGCTCCGGTAGAGCGGCTTACCAATCCCGAGCTGTTCCGGAATAAGCATCCCGCTCGCCGCATCGATCAAGGCCGAGTGTACCAAGTCCCCGACCGCATTGGGATCGCGCCGGGGATCGGTGGTGATATTGACGCGAAGCGTCGCGGACAGCTTCGTCGCCGAGGTGACCGTAATGGGTGTTCCCGGCTGCGTCATTCCGCGAAGCCGTGTTTGAATATCGCGTGCGACCTTGGCGGTGACGTTGTTCTCAATGTACCAGAGATGCGCCGTGGGACTTTGCCGGTCCATATCCCATTTCCATTCGGAAGCGACGACACGGACGCTGGGGTCCTGCAGCACCGCCGTTTCGAGATCGGCGAGAGAAATCGCGCGTTCGAATAGCAGTGCCGTATGTGGCGCATTGTTGCGGAGGCTCGACCCGTCTTCCGCATCTGCGCCTTTGTACGGACCGATCGGACTCCGGACACTCTTCAATCCCTTCACCGACTTTGCAATCTGAGTGATCGATCCGGCCGGAGGCATCGCCAGACCAGCACCATAGCGATAGCTCGCGGTCACACGGGAGTTGCTGTTCAACCGCTTGCCGCGCTCGCCATCTCCGAATGTCACGATGCTTTGCTGATCATCGTCTTGTCTGACAATATACACCTCTGCATCCTTGTCCTGTTGATAGAAGTTTTCAACCTCATTCCATAATACGCCATCGACCCACACTTGCAGCGTCGTGGCATATCCCTTCGGCGTGTCGTCCGGCAAATACGTCAGAGGCTTCTTCTTCAGCGTGAAGTTCTGGTTCGCAATGGATGCATCGCCTGTCCCAAGCACTTCGCCTTTTACGGTCTCACCTCGCGAGACGGACAGGATGTTTCCGAAGAGAGAGAGAGGAGGAATGAGTCTGGTTTTGTCAGGCCAATCGATATTGTTGTGCGAGAAGTGGCCATCTGCGGCTCTGAGAACGCCTTGCAGCGTCAGCCCCTCAAGATTCTTGTCTTCAATTTGGTAGGTGGCAGAACTGATCGAGATGGCCGAGGGCTGAATCGTCGCCGTCGGGAAGATTAGTTGGTCTGTGGTAAGTACCTCGGTCCGAGCTTCCGCAGTGACGGTCCCCCCATCGCGAAAATCCCAGTGGACGAGGATGTTCGGCGATTCATCCCAGATCGCCTGATCGATCCATTCGTGGAGGAATAGTTTTGATGATGTGGTATTTGTAACCACCTGCGCAGATACAGCCGCCGCACCTGGGGTCGGTATGTACGAAATTGTTGTTCCACTCCCCGAAGGTTGAGAAGAATCCTCGGTTGAATTCACGCGGAGGACCTGCAGCGCTCCGGTTTTCAGGGCACCGGTCCGTTGAGGCGGGTACTCAAGTACGACATCCTGTCCCACGCGAATGCGCCGATAGATCGTATCCAACAGGAGGTACGCGCCCTTGGTATTGTCCCGTCCAATGACAGCCACCCCCGGGATCTTCCACTGCACTGCGGTTGCTGTTGGAGTGAGCATCCGCGCGATAGAGAGATCGGTATGCAGTGGCACCTCGAACTGTCTGTCAAACTCGACCCGTTGATAATGATTGCCGTCGATCCCGATCACAGCACGCACGCCTGTCACGCGCCTTGCATTCCGCGCCGTGCCAATCTTCAATAGTACGACGTCGCCCTGTTTCACGCTCACCGTTCCGGGTTGACACAGAAGGAAATCGTGAAAGGAATTGATCGCTGTGATTGGAAGGACCGGTTGTGCTGCCCACTTATTTAGCGATGGGTCGATGACCGCCTGAGCACTCAGTTCAAATACCTGCGGTGGATTCCCTCCAAAGGCGCCGGATCGGAACGCGGTCCCAGCAGGCAACGTGACCGGCTGCCTGCCATCGGCGAACACGGCGAGATCGGCGAGTGCGCCGAGTGCAGGCTTCGGCAGGTAGCCGAGCAGATCGACAAGCTTCCGAAGCGAGGGACGCCGCCCCGCCGTGCCGAGATACGATTCGTCCGCAAGAACCTCGTCGTAGAACGATGTGAGGTCGCAGACGTATGCCCACATTTCGATGAGCATCATCCCGTACTCGTGTGGATGCCGTCCGCGCCAGGCGCGGAGCATTGCGAGGTTCTGTTTCAGCGCGTCGCCATCCGGCTCGATCAAAAGGCGGTCGGACCAGGGAGATGCGACATCGGCGCTGTCGTTCGGCGCAACCGAGATCGCATGGAGCATGGCCCGACGGAATTCGTCGAACGTGCCGATCTGGCGCGGCAACCGCGAAAGACCGGCCGGAATATCCTTCAGATCGGGGAATTGGAATTGATCACATTGACAGTTCATATCCCGCCCTCCACGTTGAGTGTGATCAGCCCTTGCTCCGGATGGTTGCGGTCGTTCGAGACGCGCACAATCTCATCGAGACCGACGCTGTAGGCCTGTTCGACGAATGCCCGCTTCGTGAACCATCCGCGACGAGCGATACAAATGCTTTCGACCGCCCGCACTCCGAAAGCAGACTGAATCGCCGCTTCGAGTGAAGCCCGCTTCAGCGACTGGCCGAAGCTCCAATTGTCCGGCGAGAAAAATCCGGGCTTGGGTCTAATCCCCGCATGACCGAACAGCGCTTCGAGCACGGCAGCCTCGACATCGCCGCGATAGGCACGCGGATCGAGGCAGAGACAAATGTCGAGCGTGAGATCAGCATACTTCGGATTCATGCCATACGCCTCACGACCCGCGAGGCGATACCGATCGAGCTGCTGCTGCAGGTTGTCTTCTTCGTCAGACGTGATCGCGTAACTGCCTTTTGGATCGGGCGTCGCGAAGAGCGTTGCCCAACTGCCGGTCCACCGGAATCCCGCGCTGGCCCGCTCGACCCAGGTCAGTTTTTCAACCGCCGTCTTGTAGTCATCCTCGATCACGGCATTGAATCGCTCCGAATGGAATGCGTAAGGTGCAGAGAGGCGCACATGCTCCGGCGTTTCCGGCTCGACGGAATCGACGACGCCAAAGCAATTTGTAATCTTCGCGATGTTCGCGATCGCCGTGAATTCCACGCCGGCTGCAAGGTTGTCGCCACGTCCATTGCCGAGCCGATAGACCGCGCGGAATGTCCTGCCTCGCGTCGGCGCCGATCCGAACTCTCCATTGCCGAACCGAACGGTCGAACCACGACCGTTGGCGAAGTCGTAGTGGTCGAACTCCTGCACGGCACCTGTCTCGTCAACTCTGCGATACGATGTGACACGCCGCCAGGTGCCTTCGTCAATCGTAAAATCCGTGCTCTCGCTCTGCGAGGAAATCTGTCCGATAAACGAACGCTTCCAATCCCATTCCGCACCCCCAGTATAGTCGATCAATCGCACCTCCGGTGCTGCAGACTGCACGTCCGGTCCGTGCCAGACGAGATCGCGGTCTTCAGAACCGGGCAGTGAGAAGAGAAACGACGGATCGTAGTCCACATCCTCGTCACTTAGGACGGATGCAAGGACAAGCGGCTCCTGACGCTCGATGGTATCGCTCGAAAAATTTTCGTTGTAGTAAGCGTTCGCGATTGCGTAGGGCGGTGTCCAACCCGGTTCAAGCGAATCTATCCCGTCGCCACCGATTTGGAAATACGCTTCCATTGTTTCACCCGCCGTGGCATGGAGGATGTTTCCATGCACGGTGAGCGACGCGAACTCCATCTCGAACGGCGTTGCCTGCGCCTGGTCCCAGGTGAGCTTTGTCAGCGTTAACGGAATCAGCGGATCGCTTACCTCCTCGACGTCGACCAGATGGACCAGATGAGAACGCGCAGGAACGCTTGCATCGGCGGGGCTGGTCTGCAAAAGAACCCACTTATTGGAATGCTTCGCATCGATGAAGTCGAAATCCGTTTTGCGGCCGGAATTGGCATCGCGAACGACATGCAAACTCGTCGAGCCGGCTTCGAGGCATGTGTCGTTGGAATCCCATTGATAGACTTGCAGTTCATTCGCGCCGATAAAAACATTGAACGAGATCGGCGTCGCACTCCCGTTTTGAGGACTGAGAAGATCGGGCGGCGGGGCCGGACTTAAAAACCCGTCGCTCAATCCGTTGCCGACTTCGTAGATCGCCTGCGAGTCCGCAGCAACGACCTTCGTCCCGGCATAGATTGGAAGAGGGATCGGAGCCGTGCTCGCGACCTGAAAATCGAGCCATGCCGTCCCGCCCTTGCCATTGTGAATCTCATAGTCTACAAGACGCGCGTGACGTCGCAGCGAGCGCCGTTCAGCGGCGGTCTCCAGATACGACTCGCGCGCGATGCGATCCTGATAATAGGCAAACTCGTCGCCCGTCGCGCTCATGACTTCGACGAGCATCATCCCGAGATCGGCTTCGAGGCGGTCTTTCCATTCTGGGTGGCGATCGCTCGCGAAATCGAGCAGCGCCTGACGAATGCTCCAGAAATCCCGTGCCTGATAGTTGATGGGATAGTCCACCACCTCGTCCGGCGGACATTCATGTCCCGGCGTCTTGCAATCGAGATCGCTCGGGCAGTTGGCTTTGAAGCTGAATATTACTTCGTTGAAGTATGGATCGACAACCAATGTACTTGAGTCGTCGATCTTGAGTGTGTATTCGGAGAAGTCGCCGGGAGCGGTCGTTTTGATGTGGAGCACGGGACGCGTGCCCGTATCCATTGGGAGAACTGGAAGGACGAGCTTATTCCATGTCGGATGAAACGATGGATCGAGTGCGACGTGGAACAGCGGGTCGGAGCGCTTCTCGATGGTGATCTGCGAAGCCGTGACTGGACATGCTGCATCAGTCAGGATCTTCGACGTGTCATAGAAGAAGATGAAGAGATCCTGTTGGTTCTCGAGGACGTAGACGAAGTCGATCCCCACGACATCCGTGCTCGCGCCGAGTTTTTCAATCCGGTCGATGGGTGCGATACTCACGCGGTCACCTCCAAATTCAGATAACGCCGCTCGCCGCGCGCTTTGAGCGTATAGACAATCGAGATTTCGAGTCGCTCCTCGATGGAGTGGGCTTTCACGTCGTTGATCTCGATGGCGCTGCCAAGCCAGGTTGTGAGCGATTGGAAGATGGTTACCTGTGCAAGCGCGGCGGAGACTTCGCTGTTCGGCGCGAAGACGAGTCGGCGAATGCCGCAGCCAAAGTCGGGCCTGTTGACGCGCTCGCCGGGGGCTGTGAAGAGGATTTGCCTCATCATCTGCTCGACGTGCGCGGTATAGTCGTCTTCTTCCGCGATGCGACCGTTCCTGGGATCGACGGCGAAGGGATGTTTGATGCCTACGAATGACTCTGCCATTGCTACTGTGTTTGCACTTTTGTCTGGGTATTTGAAATCGTGACCGGTCCCTGCGGCACCTGCGCGGCGCTCAGACAAAGTCCGGTGCTCGTCTGACTGAGTGTTGGCGTTCCGTTCACCGTTGTTCGCATGTCGGTCGCAAGCCATTGCACTGTAAGGCATGGACTCGGCACATTGCCCATCATGAAGGAGCAACCCGAGATCATAAATTGATCGGTCGAAAGCGCCACATACGCGCCGCCTGCCTGGACTTTCGTGTTCGTGCTCGTAATCTGCACGGAGCCTCCGTGCGGACACATGAGCGTCGAATTGATATTGAGTGTTTGCCCCATATTAGGATACTTGCAAAGCTCCGTCGTCCAAACTCACACCCGATTGCGAGACCTCGACTTTACCCGTGCCACCGCTATCGCTTACGACGCCAGCGGCGCCGATCGTGACTTTCGCGCCGCTCTTTTCGGAAACGATGTCGTCGCCGAGCGTCACGCTCGATTCGCTTGTGGTCGTCATCTTCAATTCGTCGCCATCGTCGTCGATCCGAATCGTCACTTTCCCGGTCTTCCAAATTTTGATCGACGCTCCTCCGGGATCGGGTAATTCGCCATCGCCCCAGAAGCAGCCGCTCCAGATCGGGAAGCTCGGATCGCCGGCTTCGAATTCGATCCAGACTCCGGTGTCTGCTTCCGGCAGACTGTAAAAGCCGACGCCGTCGCCGGCATACGGCACACAGGGCATCGCCCACACTTCGACATCCTGGAGTATCGCGGGCACCTTCACCTTGAGGCGCCCGCGGTTCGCAGGGTCGGAGTTGTCACTGACCGTTCCGCGGTACTTCCCGAAGAAGTGTCCGCGCACCCACGTCAGCAATTCCTGTGTCAGATCGTCAGCCATTGCCATTCGTTAGTCTGCCCAGCCGTTACGCATCAGTTCGAATTCCATCTTGTGTTCGGAGGCGTCGATCGTATGCCGCACCGCGTTGCAAAACCAGACGCCGCTATGGCGTGCGCCTACTCCGCGCAGGTTCACCAGCGTATGCGCGCGAATTACTTTGCCGAGTGAACTCAGCGTCGTCGTGCCTTTTGCTCGCAGGAAAAATGACGCGTCGATCAGCGCGGCCTCGCTTCGTGATTGGAGATCGCCCGCGTCATCGACCGGCGCGCGCACATGGACGACGCGAGCATCCGTCGCAATGTCTGCCAAGGTGGTACCGCCAAGTGCTGCAAGCGGCGAACGATCGACATCGCCCGAAATATCGGACTTGTCGGTCAGATCGAGCTCGCTTCCCGTTGCCGATGTGGGCCGTTCGATGTCCCAGCTCAGATCGAGGCAGGTTACGTTTGGTTTTGGATCGTTCAAGTTTATGATAAGATCCACTTCGCCATCTCCGCCTAGATCGGGTCGCCTGAAATGCGCGGTCTCGATGCCTAAGTCGTCGCAGGTAACCCAAAAGCAATAGCCGTTACGCCGTGCGAGCCTGCGAATAAATGCGAGGTCCGTTTCCCGCTGGATCAGCGTGTGCTTCATTTCCAAATGTCCGGCGGAAGTCGTGTCTGTATCGGGCGCCAACTCATATTGGCCGAGGATCGCTGTGACGGCATCACTATCGGTCACGTCACTCCACTGCACGACTTTGTCTTCGCGATCGAGCTTGATGAGCGAGTCCGAGCCAATTACCGTCAGCAGCGAGCCGGAGCCTCCATGCTCGAAGTGAATTTCTTGTCCGTAGGCCGGACCCTTGACCAGGCAGTTGGTCGCGCCGTCGGACGTGGGCACCAGGATGGATATTTCAGAACCCGGCGAGAACGCATCCTCTGTGAGAAGTGGGAAATCGCCATCGACCGTGTCGAGCGCGTAGCCGATGCGATAGCTTGTGGGCAACGCCACGCGCTCGGTCACTTCGACCGACGCCGCCGAAGCGAGCGTATCGTTCGGCGCTCCGTCCAACCGAATCGAGATTCCCAGCCCCATCGTTCTTTGTCTTTTACAAAATTGTTTGTTACTTCACCGGAATTTCAATTTCGCTGGCCATCGCGAGCGCGTCGGGCAGCATCACATCGTTCCGCTCGGCAATGCGCCAGAAGCCCGCGGCATCGTTCAGATAATGCGCGGCAAGCATGTCGATGCGCTCGCCCTGGCGCAGCACGTGGATGCCGAGCAACGGTTGGTTCGGCGGCGGAGGCGGAACGACGAAGTTCACATCGCGCCCCCGCGAGTCCTTCACTTGCTGCAATTCGGCTTTGGCGTATCGGCTTTTTGTGTCGAACATGATCGTCTTAGAATGGTAATGCTCCGAGGGCTTTCCCTACAAGTGATGGTATCGAACCAGCCAGTACCTTCTTCTGCTTTTGCGTATACCGGTAGCAGAACCTCGCAAGTTCGACAACTTTTCCATTGGCCGTATCGGCCGCGACATTCTGGAGATTATCCTCGGTTAACACCTGGAGTGTAATCGATACTTTCGCGCGGTACGGGTAGAGCGTCGGCATGTACTGTAGCTCTTCGACCGAGAACGTAGTGATCCGCACCGGCACGATGCGGCCGGGTCCCCAGCAAAAGAGGAGGATCGGGACTTCTTTCTTAGGTACTTTATCGGCAGTGTTCACACCACCGAGGCCAAGGGCTCCGCCAATCGTCGATTTGATGGAACCGAGCAATCCCGAATCCGGCGTGTCATCCGGTGGGTAGCAAAGAAGTTCGAGTTCGGCAATCCGGCCCGCGATTCCCGTGACGGCTGCAACCAGATCGCCGTCATCCATTCCGTCGGCTGCGTCCAATTCGATCGCCATGGTCATCGTCTCTATGGGATCGAAGGGCTGTGCCACTGGATTCGCTTTGTCTTTCGCGGCTGCGGCAGCCGCGAATGCGGTAGCATCCCCTTGTGCGGAACTCGTTGCACTGCCAGTTTCCTCGTCCAGCGGCTTCCAGGGATGCAAGTCGCGCTTCATACTCTCAGGATTGTATTGAAACGCAATGATATCCGGTATCGGCAATGCTGTGCCGATCGGAAACTGAATGAACGCGCCTTTCAGCAGTGATGGGCTTCCGGGAAATCCGCTGGCCATGGTGTTCCTTTATTTCGTTATGCGATGGTCGAGGTAGGCTCCGCGCCGGGCGCTGGTGTGATCTGCGCGCGAAGCGCCGATTCAAAATCTTCTACACGCACTGGAGTTTGCTTGAACCAGAGGCTCTGCTGCACCGCTTCGGCGGCAGCCTCCCACTTCCCAGCTTTCATCATCGCCCATGTGTTCGGAAATTTCGTGGTCCAGCCCGTACCAAGTTGGAAAGCGACGGAAGCCAGCGCGTTGACAAAATCCTGATCGCTCACGTCAAGCTGAGCGGCTTCACTCAGTGCATCAGCATACGCCTTCTGCACATCGGCAAAAGCCCACGCATTCAGCACGCCGTCCGGGATGGTGTCGCCAACTTTGTACTGCGCGTTCTCCGCTGCCGAGAGCAAGTGTCCCATACCCGCCGTCGGCTTCTTCAGCGAATCGAGATAGACCTTCGTGCGCCACCCTTCGCGCAGCTTCAGGTGGTCGATGAGCGCCTGCGGCACATCGGGCGATGACCCGCTCGCGGTGCTCGCCGCAAGCGGCGCGATGGTCGCGTTGCCGCCTTCGGCGTCAGCGATGAGGGGAAGGGTTGAGTTTGATGGCATGATGGTTAGCCGCTTCTACTAATCAGGGTATTAAATTCTCTGTTTTGGAATGGATCCCAACTTTCTCTGTACGGAACTTCAAATTCCCTCCTTCACGGAAAAGCGTGCGACGGACTGTAAACAGCCCGGCAAAATATCGCCACGATGCTCCGGCGTTCGTACTAAACTGATATCGCTGATGACTCTCCATCACGGCAGGCAATGCGCGAGGACCGAGCGGCGCAAAGTCCGGTGCGACAACCGCACTGCTCGGTAGAAAATGTGTGTCTGTTGCTCCATTGAATTCAAGAAGATTTGTCCCCATGCGTCGAGTTGTCGCGGCCGCAAATCCGACACCACCGGGAGGCAAAACGGTTGGGTTGTTTGGTGCAATTCGATGAGCGAAATCATTCCTGCTATACGATACCGTCTCTCTCCAGATTAGATTAGGTGATTGTCTTTGAAGATCATGGACTTCGCCAGACGTGCTCCGACACCGAAACTTGAGTTGAAAGCCGTACTTCGACGGTTCGGCCCAATTCGTTAGAAGCTGAAGCAGGTTGGTTGGCTCCGCTCGACCTACACCTGCCGGTGGTGCCACTGCCGGTGGGGGTGCCGCCGGTGGTGCGGCATGAGGCATTTGATCGATCGTGTGCTCATTGTCTGTTGCAGCGGAACCATCGGAGAGCATGTCGATTGCAGTCCCAGCCCATGTCTTGCGTGCAGGATTGGTCTGGATGTCCGGCATCCGCGTTGCACGATCTCCTTCTTTCTCGTAAGTGTCGTTCGCTGGGCCGATAGCGAGTTCGGGTTGCAGAAGGCCGCGGCCGGCAACGCGGAGATTGGTGTGGTTGCTCTGCACCATACGCGGAGCGGCAGCAATGTTCGCTTTCTTCCTTTGAAGGAGCGTGTTTCCGGTCTCGCGAATTGCCAGTGCCTGGTTCATCGAATCCTCCTTGCGATGTTTTCGGCAATGGTCTGCGCGAGCGAAGATCGGATTGCACTCTTCGGGAACGAGACGCGGATGTGCAGCGCGTCGACCGAGCCAGCCTTACTACTCGGAAAGTTCTTCGCGAGATGCCGCGCGACATCTTCACCCAGCGTGCGCGCATCCGCGCGCGAAATGCCGGAGACCGTGAGATGCAGATTGTCGATGCGGATCGTTCTATTTGGCATGACCGGCCATCCTTTCCCGCTCGCGCACGCCAATGGCGCGGCCTTCTTTTGCAAGCTCGCGTTCGAGGCTCTTGATGATGTGGTCTCTCGTCAGTTCACGCTCGTCACGCTTCGCGATGAAGATCGCGCCCAAGACGGCGTTCTTGATCTGCGCACCGGTGGCCTCGACGTTTTGCGCGAGGCCGCGAAGCGATGGTGCGATACCGGTGAATGCACCCTCGCCCGCGAGTGCGGTAACGGCCTTCTTCCACAGCGTTTCCTGCTCGGCGGCATTTGGCTTCGCGAATTCCACGACAAATCGGAGCCGTCTGCGAAACGCCGGATCGATGCTCCCTTTCTGGTTCGATGTCAGAAGCCCGATGCCAGGGTAGCTTTCGATCGCTTGCAGCAGATACGCCGTGTCCGTATTGGCGAATCGGTCCTGCGCGTCGCGGACTTCCGTGGCGCGTTTGCTGAAGAGCGCATCGGCTTCGTCGAAAAGGAGGACGGCGTCCATCGTCGCTGCGCGTGTGAGGATTCGCTCCAGATTCTGCGAGGTCTCGCCGACCCATTTGCTCACGACGGTCGCGAGGTTCACACGGTAGAGATCGTACCCCAAACTCGCGGCGATAACTTGCGCGGCCATCGTCTTGCCCGTGCCAGGCGGGCCGCTTAGCAGCGCAAGCAGTCCGCGGCCTTGCGGGAAGATGCGGCGGGCTTCCGCGTGTTCCCAGAAATCGAGGCGGTGGCGCGCTTCGAATTCGAGATCGTGCAGAATATCGCGGACGGAATCCGATACGATGAGGTCGTCCCAGGTGAACGGACACTCCATCCGTTGCGCGAGATTTCCAAGCTTAGAGCGGGACGATTCGATGGCAATTTGTTTGCACTCGGCAAGTCCCGCCGAACCGGCATGTGCGGCAGCGGCAATATCACCCGGCAGCAGGCGATGCTGACGGATGAGCGAGCGGAAATCCTCGTGAGGCCACGTCTTCGTTTCAGGAACGTGTTCCTGCCACAGCAACTCGCGCTCCGCAGCATTCGGAGCGGGCATGGTCACGGTCTTCTCCAGCAAATCAGGTGCCGGGCTGAATTCCTGCCCGGCTTCACAAATAAGAAATTGCAGCGGGAACATCGGGATGCCACGCGGCCACGCGCGACGCGCAAGCGACTCGCCGCACCACGCCAGCGCATATCGGTCGAGGAACGCCTGACGCTCGGCGCGCATGAAGAAATCGCGCCAGTTCTGATCGTCCACTGCGTCGCACTCGATGACGAGGAGCGGCAGGCCGAGTTCTGAAGCGATCGAAGCGGCGAAGGTTCTCCTCCCGATGCCGCGTGGGCCAACGATCCTCATTCGCACGGGGGTTGAGCGATCGTTCAGTGCGGTTCTGATGAATTCGCATTCCGCTAAAAGCGGCCACGAGGCGAGGGCGCTGTGGACCGTTTGGTAGCGCGCGTAACCAATGAGCGATTCGTCGAGCTCGGATCGACCGAGTATCCAATCGCGGATCAGCGGGTCGCAAATCAACGCCCGAGGCTCGCCCGGCGCGCCATCGCGCCTCTCGATCAGCGCAAGCCGGAAGAGCGCGGAGTCGCTGCTCCACACGCTGACTCGTCCGTATCCGAAGAGCCTCGAGGCAAGCTCTTCGGTGAGGTATGGACGGCTTGCGTTGTCCTGCAAATAGGAGCAGACCCTTGCAAGCGTCGGGTCGAGTGCAACAGCAAGCGCCGCCTGCAAAAGTAGCTGGTCCTCCTGGCCAAGTTGAAAAATATTCGCAAGTTTCGCGAAACGGGATTCCGTCAGAGCGTCCAATTCCGCATCGATCATCCTGAGTGCATCCTCTGCTTCAATGGCTTTGGCATCCTTGCGCAACCACTCGGCTTCCAACTGCGGCGCATCACGATCGGCGATGTGCGTTGCGAACTCGGCGTGTGTGACAGAGGCTCGACCGCCCGGTTCGCCCTCCTCGGCCCACAATTTCTGCAACCACAGCGCGCGGCACTTTGCCATACATCGAAACCGCGCGACGATCAACTCGACCTCGCTCCGCGCTGGAATCGGAGGCCGCAGACCACCAACGGTCTCCGGACCACCGATGGTCCTGGCCTTGCCGTTTCTTCTGCCGGTGAGGAGTTGCGCTTCGGTCATCAGGCAGGGACGGTTATCCAAAGTGGTGCGCTCTCCGCGTCGTTGACGATGATGCGAAGCGGGACATTGGGGGGGCTGGGAGCCACACCTGTGATCGGGAATTGAATTCGGATCTCATTCGGGCCTGTAATCTCGAAGAACCCACTCGAAAGAGGAGTAACGCCGGTGGCAACGATTGGAACCGGCTGCCCGCCAACGAGGACTTGCACGTGCTCTCTGGACACGTTCGCATCTTGAAATACTCCGCCAGGTACCGAAAGAATACTCGGATTTGTACTATCGACTACCACCGGGCCCACGTTCGGCGCGACTGCGAAGGGCACTTCGTTGGAGATCTGCCATGCGCTACCTTTCGGAATTCTGGCGGCGGCCGTGTATAAGCCGGGGACGATGTTGTGAATATTCGGAGTGGCTCCTGCCGTCGTTCCAATGGTCACCGTGATTCTGTCGGACGTCCCCGCAGTAATCCAACCTCCCACATCGACCGGCGCGTCCCAATTGCCGCTACTGATTTGGAGCGAGGTGCCGTTTCCCCCAAGTCCGCTCCCGAGGATGTCGACGCTTCCGCCCACGGGTACTTCCGCGGGCCGGAGGTCCAGTTTGCGTTCGATGCCGTCAGGCTGTTTGAACTTAATCGTATTGGTGCTTGCGTCGAGTCGTGGCGCGCCGATGATGAAGTCCTTAATTTCATAATCGAGAACTCGTCCCGGGATTTCCGTCGGCATTTCGGGTTCGAGCAGGACGGCCGTAACCATGTAATATGCGGAGAGACGCACGGGCTTTGTGCTCGAACTCCAAAATTGCTCGGCCTGCTCTGGAGAGATATGCATCAAGGTGATGCGGAGGATGTCGTCCGTGTCCGATAGCGGTTTCACACTCAGAGTTCCAAAGAATGTTTCGACTTCAGACTTCGTCGTTTGGTCCCAATAGGGGTAATCGTGGAATGCCTTAAGTGCGAGCCCGAAGAGCTTCTGCGATTTCGCAACTGCGGTATCGTCCATTGGGTCTGTGTGGACCGTCATCTGATAGTAGAGCTGGAGTCCCATTGGATTGTTGCGCACCGGCACCGCGCCCGAAGAGACTGGAGGCTGGTTCTTCAAATAGGCGTCTTCAGTGACATGGTAGAGCGATAGGCGGAGTGTAACCCCAGTGCCCATCTCATCGCCAGGAAGCGAGGAGAGGGATAGTCCTTGGTCGATCGCGAGAAGCGTTCCGGTTTCGATTCGGCTGAGACAAACATCCAGTCTGTACCTCAGTAAATTGAGGAGACTGTTCGTCACCAACGACAAATCACTGAGTGCCATGATGTCAGAACTGGTTGAGGCCGAACCGTCGGCTCGATGGAAGGTTGGCTGATGCCCGATTCCCTTGACGAACGACGATGGTCCGTCCGGGCGGCTGGCTGATCGGCGTTGGTGGCGGCGAAGCCACTTCGACTGTTACCGTGCCAATGACAAGCGACGGCCCTTCGGTTTGACGTGTTGCGGAGCGAGAATGACGCGACGGTTCCGCCACGGGCATGGGGGTAAGCCGTGTGCGACGCGAGGCACTACCCTCCCCGAACCCGTCATCCGAATTCGAGGAAGAAACTTCGTTCTCGCGATCCTTTCGATTCCGATCTCCGCGAATAACAGGAGGTTCGGTTTGTTGAACCGAACTCAATGAAAGCGGAACATCCGGTCGTCCTGTGTCCGGGCCACGTTGCATGGATGCGCGCTCGCCAGTAATCCTCGCCATGAATGCGTCTGCTTGTGCAAGCGATGCTTTAAGCGGCTCGCTGTCCAGAGCGCCTGAGTTAAGTAACTCACCAGAAGATCGCCGCTCCGTTTGCACTCGAGCACCATCCGGCCGCTTCTGCGAATTCTGAATCGACGTATGGCTGATCCGTTTCGGAGTTCGGGCCAGCGCCCACGCTTGGCCGTTGTCAGACGATGACGCACTCCCGGTCCGCGATTCCGAAGATAGGTACAAATCGGAGGTGGATCCTTGAGAATAGAATCCTTCCTTACTCGACGCAGATGATATGTCCTGTTGCTGGCGTTTGATGAGCCGATGAGATTGAGTCCGGCGCGCACTCATCCTTGTCGAAGAGGTCGGTGTCGCCGAAGCGCTTTCTTCGGTGCCGAGCGGGCCGGAGAGATGTGTCGCGACAGAAGCATGCGTTGCGGGTCGGTCAATCGGATTTTCGAACGGATCGGCGACACCCTGAGATGTCTGCGAACCTCCATGCCGATGGACCGCAGTCATCAGTACGGCCCCGGCAGCTACTCCTGAGCGAGCCCCAACGGAACGTGCGGCGATCTTAGTGAAGTAGCTCTTCATACGGAGACACTCCTTCCATAGCCGCTATCGCCGGGAAGATCCTCTTCGATCAGTTCGACGAACCGCATCCGCTCGTTGCGAGCGAGCGAGAGAATTTCGTCGAGCGACCAGCGGTAGGCGCTTGCAAGACGGTGAATCGAAGTAAGTAACTGCCGCTGTGTGCCAAGGATCGCGCCGAGCAAGAAACTCTGAATATCAAACTCGATGGTATGCGCTTCGCCGCATTCGGGGCACGATGCGGTAAGATCGAGATCGATCAGAGGAGCAATCTCGTCCAGGACGGCTTCGAAGTGATTCGTCTCCATCGCAGTGGCTGGATATCCGCACCGCTCGTAGAGCATCGACGTTGCCTCTTCCGGTGGAAGCCCAGCGACTGCCAATTCGTCATTCCCGGTCGGAATCCGAAAGCGAAGGCCGTCCGATGTTTCGATGCTACCGTCTTCGAGGACTTGGTACGCAACGGAAGGCTCTGCATCCATCGATCGGGTCAATGCCGTGAGCGAGAAATCAAGATCGAACGGATTTCCGCATTGGGCGCATGTGAGCGTGCTTTCGATACGGTCTCCGAATGTTCGCTGATAGATCGCAGCCATCAATCGGTCACGGTCGGAGGCGCTCAAGTCCGCAGCGCTGAAACGGGACTTCTCGTCTGCAATCGTTTGCCGAGTGGACGCTCGCTTACGCGGGCTGCTACTCTTCGCAACATGTTGAGCGCTTTGAGATGGCCTATCCGCTGCAAGTTCCTCATCCGCGAAGAGCGCATCGATGAGATGCAGGGCATCGGGCGTGTTCGTACTCGAGACCGCCCGCTCTTCGCGGCCGGTCATATCGCGCAGACGTACTTCGCGCGCACGCACGGCGCGCGCAGGCGCTGCCCGAACACCATGCCATTGCTGGCTGGAGAACCGGAGCGGAACGACGTAGTGAGCGGATTGCCCGATGGCCTTGTGCTCCATGTGACTTTACAAAGATGTTAGGAGCGTGTTTCTGCCTCAGGTCTCTGTCGGTTCCGGTATATCCGTATCGCGCTCCCAGCCTTCGTTTTGAATGACCATGTGTTCGATGGCGACCGCGTGCGCGTTCGAATCGAGCTCGGGGAGTGCCACGTACTCGCTGACCCAACAGCGATAGACTTTGTACGCCTTCGCGATCTGGCCCGCCTCATTCAGCAGTTCAATGATGATGTCCTTCCGGAAATTCTTGAGCGACATGGCGGCGTCGCCCTGGATGTTGAACACCAGATTGGCCCACTTTTCGAACTCGGGATCGTGTGTGACGCCCCGATCGAGCGTGATCGGTTCATACTTCGTCGTACTCGGACTTTGCCGCGCGTGGCTCGGATCGCCGCCCTCGCGGTGCGTCACTGTGTCGTTGCTCCGTTTCAGAGCACCAATCTTGCTGACGCCAGCGACGTATTTGCCGTCCCACTTGATCCGGAACTTCATGTTCTTGTACGGATCGAAGCGATGGACGTTCACGGGAAACTGTGGTGCTGCCATAGTCGGTCGGTTGTGGTGTAAAAAATCAAACCTGAATGTTGCCAGCCATCTGCTGTAGATAGAGAATCACGAACTCGGCGGGCTTGAGCGGCGCGAAGCCGACCCAGATGTTCACCTTGCCGTTGTTGATATCGGTCTGCGTTGTCGTCTCGCTGTCGCATTTCACGAAGTACGCATCCGACGGTTTGCTGCCTTGGAAGGCATGGTTCCGGAAGAGATCGTGCATGAAGGCGCCGACGTTCAGCCGAATCTGCGCCCAAAGCGGCTCGTCGTTCGGCTCGAAGACGACCCACTTGAGTCCGCGATAGAGACTCTCCTCCATGAAAAGGGCAAGCCGACGGACAGGTATGTATTTGTATTCACTTCCATTGGAGTCGAAGCCATCGAGCGTGCGTGCGCCCCAACTTACTATGCCGCTCTCAAAGATGCGCAGACAGTTGATCGCCTGCTGGTTCAGGTCTCCATTCTCGTCGTTGGAGAGACGAATCTCCAAGCCGGAAATCCCTCTTAAAGCCGCATCAACACCTGCCGGGGCTTTCCATACCCCCCGCTCTCCATCCGTCCTGGCAAAGATTCCAGCCATGGCCCCAGCGGGTCCGACCACGATGTCCGACTTGGTTGCATCGTTGTAGATCTTGAGATTGGGGAAGAATACGGCACTATTCTTCTTTGCGTCGGCCATCTCTCCGCGAAGAATACTGATCCCAGCACCAGAAGTGGCGGATAAAGCGGAACC
>JADGPZ010000057.1 GCA_017882165.1 Candidatus Kapaibacterium sp. | reverse complement strand
TGCAAAGTGATGCTGCTTCATCTAAGATGGCGGGTATCCGGTCGTAACTCGCATAGAGTGCCGCAAGCGCGTCCGCCTTGAGCGTATACGCCCTCGCAAAGCCGGGATCGAGCTTGATCGCTTCGGTAAGGAGTTGAACGGCAAGCTGGAAGTCCTCCTTCGTCAGGCGATCAAAATACTCGTCCGACCTCATGTATAGCTCATACGCCTCGGCATTCTCAGTGCCCCGCTCGGCGAGCTTTTTCTTTTCGTCGGCGGCGAGATGCACGTTCAGCCCCTCAACAACTTTCTCCGCTACTTTCTCCTGGATATCAAAGATATCTTGCATCGTGCCTTTGAGCGTATCCTGCCACAGGTGGTCGCCGGTTTCGATGTCAAGTAAGCGGGAAGTGATCTTGATATTGTCCCCGAACTTCCGGACATCGCCCTGGACGAAATAGCGGATGTTCATTTCACGCGCGTACGTCGTGAGCTGACCGGTGTACTTCTTAAATTCTTTCGTCGCCTGATTGTCGGCAAGCCGGAGAGCCTTGACATGCGACAGCGCAGAGATCATCTCGCTTACGATGCCATCGGCAAACCACTGGTTGTCTCCCGCCGGTGAGAGGTCCTCGAACGGGAGGATCATCAGGCTCTTGCGAGCATCCTTCTGGCTCACGCGCTCGACGCCATGATGATGCGCTCGCAGGATGCTGTCAAAATCCGAGATCGCAACCCGCTGCAAGCCAGCGAGGGAATACTCAAACGATGACGGAAGATCGACGCGCTGAATATCGACCGGCAGAATCCGCTTCCGCTTTTCCGAAGCGAGCGAAAGCTCCTTCAAGACATTCTCCGAACTCACCGAGTCTGGCGATAGCAGCACGATGAATGTGGAGCATGCGCGAATCCCCTCAACAATCTCTGTTGCCCACTGCTCGGCACCAACAATACCGCTCTTGTCGATCCAGCAGGAGAGTCCGGCGGACGTCAGCCGCTCCGCAAGCTGTTCGGCATGCGCGGAGTCCTTCCGGGAGTACGAGATGAAGATGTCAGGCATTTGTCTGAACCATGATTTTATGCGATTTCAGAAATGGAGGAAGATTAGATTGGAGGATTATAGATGATGGATCTCAGCAATCGTAACAATCTCATGAAATCATGGTTCAGACAGTTGGCACCCGATAGCAAGCCCGCCTGTTTCCCTCCCCGGCTTTTCCGAGCGCAATCAGAGTTACCGCCACGATTGCGCACACAAACCTTAACGCTTAACAATGCGAGACTATCATTTCCGCAGATGGGGTACTGGCGCGTTTATCGCAGCCATGCTGCTCCTCCATCCCACGGCTCACGCGCAGAGCTTGCCGTATTCCATGAAGACGCTATCCAACGGGCTGGATGTGATCGTCGTGCAAAACCACATGGTGCCGCTGGCGACAATCGAGCTCGTCGCCAAAAACGGCAGCTACACCGAACCGCCGGAATATAACGGCCTTTCGCACTTGTACGAGCACATGTTCTTCAAGGCGAACCAGAAGTTTCCGTCGCAGTCCCAGTTCATGGAGGGTCTCGAAAGTCTTGGCGGCTCGCTCGGCGTCAGCAATGCCGCGACGCACCAGGAGCACGTCAACTACTTTATCGTGATTCCGAAGAAGAACATGGTGGGCGGTTTTGACTTCATGTCCGCCGCGATTCGCACGCCGCTCTTCGATACCGCTGAGCTTCGCAAGGAGCGCTTTGTCGTGCTCGGCGAGTTCGACCGGAACGAGGCACAGCCGACGTTCAAGCTTCGCTATGCGGTCGATAGCGCGGTCTGGTCGCCGGAGTTGTTCTCGCGCAAGCAGCAGCTTGGTCTGCGCCCGACGATCCTCTCGGCCACGCCTGAGATGATGCGGACGATCCAACACCGGTTCTACATTCCGAACAACATGGCGCTTGTCGTCGCCGGTGATGTGAACCCGGCAGAAGTGTTCAAGCAGGCGGAGAAATATTTCGGCGCGAAGATTTGGAAGTCTGGCCCGCCGCCATTCCCGACGTACAATCCGCCGGCATTTCCGCCGATCACGAAACAGCTTGTCGTGCGTGAGGCTCCGAATCTACCCTACGCCTACATTGACTTCACGTGGCACGGCCCGTGCCTCAGCAAGGACAACGAGGACACCTACGCCGCTGACGTCTTCCACACGATCATCAATCAAGCGAACAGCCGATTCCAGAAGAACCTCGTGGATAAGCGCTTAGCCTATCAGGTGCAGAGCAGTTACTTCTCGCAGAAGAATGTGGGACCCATTGGGGTCAATGCCTACGTGCCGATCCCAGCGACAAAGAAAGCGATCAAGGCAATCGAAGATGAGATCGCGGCATGGAACGCGCAGGACTACTTCACCGATGCGGAGATGGTCACCGCGAAACGAATTCTCGAAGGCGATCGGCTTCAGGAGACGGAGTCGGCCAGCGAATTTGCGACCTCCTCGCTGCCACTCTGGTGGGCATCGGCCGGACTCGATTATTACGTACACTATCTCGACAATGTGAAGAAGGTTACCCGCGCGGACATCCAGCGGTATCTCGATCGTTGGATCAAAGGTAAGAACTATGTGCTCGGAGTTGCCACCAACCAAACGGCGCTCGACAAACTGAACATCAAGGCGGAGGACGTACTGCGATGAAGAAGATATTATTAACTCTCTGCGCGCTGCTTGCAGCAACGACGCTCGCGACGACGCTCAAAGCTCAGACCCCGAACGACGTTCAGGATTTCAAGAGCCACGGTATTCATGTGATTCTACGCTCGACGAATGCAAACCAAGTCGTCGGCGCGGTGCTCGGCATCCAGGGCGGGCTGGCGTACGGTGAGACGGATAACTCCGCGATCGCGAGTCTGACCTCCGCCGTACTGACCGCGAGCGGTAGCGACAAATTCCCGAAGGAAGCCTACCGCGATTCGCTCGCGCTGCTTTCAACTTCGATTGCTGGCACGGGCGATTTCTACCACATGACGCTCACGCTGCAGACGATCCGCCCGAACTTCAAGTCGGCGTGGAATATCTTCAGCGATCTGATTCTGCATCCGCACTTCGATACGCTCGAAGCGTCCAAGGTCGCGGAGCAGGCGATGAAGGCGATCGAATCGCGCCAGTCCGACCCGGAGAGTTATTCGGTGTTCCTTGCCGACAGCTTGTGGAAGGGCACCTCGAAGCTCAATCGTGCCGAGACCGCGCAGGAAGTTGAAGCTCTTTCCGTCAATGATTTCAAGGCCTATCGCGATCACCAATTCGAGCGCTCGCGTATGATTCTCGTAGTCGTGGGGAATGTAACGCGCGCAGAAATCGAGGTGGGACTTGCTTCTCTTGAAGCGCTGCCGCAAGGCAACTTTGCGTGGCCGAAGGTCGAGCATATCACGCCCGTGACCGGCGGATTCTACTTCGTGCCGAAGCCGGCCGACTTCCCGACAACCTACATCGAGATGCGCGCGCCATCGGCCAGCATCACGGACAAAGAGTGGTGGGCCATGCGCGTCCTGAACGAGATCCTCGACAAGCGATTCTTCGAAGAAGTCCGAACCAAGCGCAACCTTGCCTACTCGCCGGAGATCTACGCGAACGGCAGTTATTCGAACTTCAGCATTCGCGCCGCGCTCCAATCGATTCTGGCGGATAGTGCGGCGCATGTCGTCTTCGACGAATTCCATAAAGTGCAAACCGAACTCGTGCCGAAGAAGGAGCTGGAGAACGCGAAGGAAGGCCGCATCACGACTTACTTTTATGCCACACAGAAGAATCTGCGACAAGCGCAGGCGCTCTATGTCGATCAGGTCGAGGCAGGCGATTGGCGTATCTTCTTCCAGATCGTTTCGAACACCGAGAAGGTCACCGCCGAGGAAGTGCGCGACGCTGCGAGGAAATATCTGCACAAGCTTTCGTTTGTGCTGATGGGACCGGAGGGCAAGTCCACTCCAAGCGTTTACAAATTCGAGTAATTTACCATTCCTTTGAGGGATTCATGGCGGTGGGTGACTCATTACCCATCGCCTTTTGTTCTGGCACTCGCATTGTAGTCGTCGATACATCACAAGCTTAACTCAACACTTTATGAAGACTTCATTCATTCTTGCTATCCTGTTTTTTGCCGGGTGCAACGCTACCACGTCGCCTAATGGCACGACGACGACTCCTGGCAGTATGGTCGCGACCATCAACGGGTCCGCCTGGTCTTCGGCAGTCGTGCCGGGCGGCATCACCGGCGGAGCGAAGGCAACGCGAAGCGCATCGGGTGTGGTCACGGTAACGGGTATTGCAACCGACCTGACGGAAATTACTCTTGTACTGATGAACCCGAAAGTCGGAACAGTAACGCTCGGGACCAGCGCCAATCTCGGCGAGTATTCCCATGGCGTGCCGGACACGAACACGGCGTACCTCTCCATTCCGTCGCTTACGAATTTCAATCCGGGTTCGGTCACCATCAGCACATTCGATACGTCGACAAGGCAGATTACCGGCCAGTTCAATTTCGTTGGCCGCAAAGCAACCAATTTTTCGGACACGGTGAGTATTACGAAAGGCTCGTTCTATCAGGTTGGCTGGTAAGAGGAATGGCTTCACCTACCGTCATTCTGAACGGAGCGAAGCGGAGTGAAGAATCGCATGAGGGAAGCCACTCGTTTTCCTTCATGCGATTCTTCGCTTCGCTCAGAATGACGCATGTCAAACTGGACCAATACCCGTTTCGCCTAAGTGAAACTTTTAGTCCTGTCTCCCGTTGCATTCGGACAACTAATTCTTGATTTCTATGCAGCAATCCGTTTTGAAATCAATCTTTTGCGCCGCACTTTTTTCACTCGCCATTGCCGGATGCTCATCGAGCACGACAACCACACCGCCAACGCAGGTGATGCCTGGCAAAGGCAGCACGTTTACGATGACGAAAACCGATACCGCCTCGGGCGGGGCTACGACCTCAGTAAACCTCAGGGACTCTGTCATCGCGACCGGACTGTCCGTCAACGGAAAGACGAATGTGTTTAAATCGGTCACGATCGACGCGAACGGGTTCGTCGTCGACACGGCTTATAACGTGATCGAATCGAATGGTGATGTGAGCACGATGAATGGACAAGTGGCCGCGCTGAGTGCATTCTTTCCGAGTGTTACATGGCTAACGCTCACGGTTGCCTCGCAGAAGACCGACACATTGGTGCAGAAGGATTCCAATATCACGATCTCTGGCATAGCGGTCAAAGCGCATTTTGCCTTGCTCTCAATGGGCGCGGGGACTGGATCTGCCACGATCAAAGGCAATTCGTTTTCGACAGAGAGTGCAACCGTGATGCTTACAGTCTCTGCGACCGGCATCGGGTCGTTTACGTTACGCAAATCGACCATCACCTTCTCGCCGGGACTTGGATGGGCCGTGAGTCAGGATAGTCCTGCGCTTGCTCCTGTCTTTACACTCAATCTTCAGCCCAACGGCTTCCATTCGCAACTCACGGACTACACGGAGTTCTGATCACTGCTTCTCGAATGAGAGCGACGCGCTATTGATGCAATAGCGCAGACCGGTATCGGTCGGGCCGTCATCGAAGACGTGACCTAAGTGCGCGCCGCAGTTGGCGCAGGTGACTTCGGTGCGGACCATCCTGAGCGATTCGTCCGTATGCTCCTCGATGTTTTCAGGCACCTTCGGCGCGGAGAAACTCGGCCACCCGCAACCTGCATCGAACTTCGTCTCGCTTGCAAAGAGCGGCGCGCCGCAGGCCCCGCACTTATAGACGCCGGACTCCCAGAACGTCTCGTACTTCCCCGTGAACGGCCGCTCCGTCCCCTTCTCCCGCATGACGCGGTACTGCTCCGGGCTAAGCTCCCGGCGCCACTCTTCTTCGGTTTTTTGGATTTTTGGCATTCGAACTCAGCGAGTGGAACCCCGCCAATATCTTCGGCGTGGTTCCTCGCTCGCGGCTACGCTAATTTAGTTGGCCTTCGTCGCTTCTAAGGCAACCTTGACGTATTCGTCATCAAGGCCATTCCACGAACCAGTTGCAGCATCGACCACAACACCGATCAAGCCTGTCAGAAAAATATCACAGACGATCCACCCGGCCCCCGCTCTGGATGCGTCGAGGCGAGTGATGGAAGAGTAGCCATCTTTTCTGAATTCAAATATATGATCCTTCTTCTTGGTCACCAATGCCATAGTTGGAGTCGTTCCGACCAAGGAGCCATCATCGAAAACCTTGGCTCCTGGTGGGTCAGAGTCGAGCCTCACGCTCACGGTGGAACCGCCTCCTAAGATAGCAGCGCAGCCAGTGAGCGAGAGGAATGCTAAGGACACAATACCAAAATGCAGAAGTCTGTTTGATTTCATGGTTAGTACAAGTTGAAGAAAACTGGATTTATCAAGGCTGCAAACTTACGACGGAATCATCGTCTCACCGCGCGATTGAGATGAACGGTTGAGATTCGAGGCGTCCGAAAGCCGATGAGGGCATTCTTTTTTAGTAGTACGTGGATTTCCCCCCACAATTTCGTATTTTTACAGGAAATTGTTCGCCATCAATACTCCAAAAGTGGAAAGTCAGGAATCGTATCATTATTCAGTCGCCGGCGGCATCGCCCGCGTGAAGTTCGCGCGGCCGGAGACGCTGAACTCGCTGACGTTTAAAGTCTATCGCGATCTCACCGATCTCTTCTATCGGTTGCGCTCGGATGACACGGTGAAAGTCGTCCTGCTCGAAGGCAATGGCCGTGGCTTTTGCTCGGGCGGCGATGTGCATGAGATCATCGGCGAGATGCTGAAGCGCGATGTCAAGGGCTTGCTCGAATTCACCCGCATGACGGGCGAACTCATCACGAACATGCGCACGCTCGAAAAGCCGATCGTCGCGGCCGTGAACGGCATAGCCGCCGGCGCCGGCGCCGTCATCGCGCTCGCCTCGGACTTCCGCATTTTCGCGCGCGAGGCCTCGATCGCGTTCCTGTTCCAGAAAGTCGGCCTCACCGCCGCCGATATGGGCGCGGTGTTCCTGCTGCCGAAAGTTGTAGGTCTTGCCCGCGCGACCGAGATGCTGATGCTGGGCGACAAGATCGCTGCTGAGGAGGCGTATCGAGTCGGGCTGGCGAACAAAGTTGTGGAATTGGCAGAACTCGAAAAAGAATCGCTCGCGCTTGCCGAGCGGCTCGCAACAAGCGCGACGATGGCTTTGGGCCTCACGAAGCGGCTCATCAATAACGAATGGAACATGGACCTGATGAGCGCCATCGAGCAGGAAGCGACCGCGCAGGCGCTGATGCTCCAATCGCGCGATCACCGGGAGTTCCACGCATCGTTTGCCGAGAAGCGCAAACCGAAGTTTGAAGGACACTAACTTATACCGTTATGGAATACACAATGAGTGCTGTTGCACCTTCTCCCGATACGGAGACGGTTGTTGTTCGCTATGCAGGGTTCTGGAGGCGCGTCGTTGCCTGGGCCATCGATTTCATCTCCCTTACAGGATTTAACGTGTTGTTGATGATCCTATTCGGCGTTCGGATCACGGAGTCAGAGATTGTTGGAGCATCATCTCAGCCAGCTATTGATTGGATCATGGGATTTACATACTGGCTCTATTACACTCTCATGCCCTGCTCAAAATATCAAGGAACGCTCGGCAAAATGGCGCTTGGGATTCGCATAACCGATCTCGACGGAAACCGCATCGGGTACCTCCGTTCGTGCGGAAGATTGCTGGCAGAGTTTGTCTCGGCAATTGTCATGGGCATAGGATTCATCATGGCCGGACTCACGAGCAAGAAACAGGCACTGCACGACATGATGGCGAAGACGCTCGTTGTGGTCCGCCAGTCCGGAGTGCCTGCATCCGTCGCTCACAATGTCATGGCCGCATCATGAGATGGAAGCCAAAGCTTGAAGATAGAACTGGGATTACTGAGATTGAACATCACTAACTAACTTCGTCCTATGGAATACACCATGTCACCGGCTCAGCCGGAAACACAGTCCGCGATCGCTCCCGTCATATTGTACGCCGGCTTTTGGCGGCGCGTGCTGGCATACATCCTTGACACGCTGCTCGCCTGGGTCATTTTTCTACCGCTGGGCTTCATTTTGGGCTTCGGCTTTTTTGGCAGCGGCATACGTGGCTCGAGCAGCGATCCCGAGATGGCCGCAAGGGCTGCGGCGAGCGCGTTGCCGGGAATGATGCTCCTTGGGCTTGTCGAGATTTTCAACATTTGGCTCTATTTCGCGCTGATGGAGAGTTCGAAGAACCAGGGTACACTCGGCAAGATGGCGCTCGGGTTGCGCGTCACCGATCTCGATGGTAACCGCATTACGTTTGGTCGTGCCACAGGACGCTACTTTGCGAAGATGCTCTCGGCCATCACGCTGTGCATCGGGTTCATGATGGCCGGCTTCACACAAAAGAAACAGGCGCTGCACGATATGGTCGTGAATACGCTCGTGCTGCGCAAGCAAGCGACGGTCCCACCACAAGTGGCCGCGAATGCCTATTCCGGAGCGCAGTGACGATGGAAACGTGCATGACAACCCCCGCCCTGCAAGGGGACTGTGCGGAGGTCGAAGAGGCTATGGGTGAATACGCCGGCTTTTGGCTGCGGTTTGTAGCCTATCTCATCGATGGGATGATTCTCGGCGGTGCGATTGTGGTGATCTGTGGTTTGTTGTTTCTCGTGTTCTACTCCGTCATTCGTGAAATGCCCCGTCACTTAGATCCCTCGGATCGGTGGGAACTTTGGCCGTTCATAATCGTGGTCTATGCTGTCGAGTGCCTCTGCCTTTCCGGCTGCTGGCTCTACTATGCGATGATGGAAAGCGGACCGCATCAGGCGACGGTTGGCAAGCGCGCGATGGGCCTCATTGTCACGGACGCTGACGGTTACCCGATAAACTTCGGCCGAGCGACTGGACGCTTTTTTGCAAAGGCGCTCTCCGGAATGACGCTCGCCATTGGCTACATCATGGCCGACTTCACCCCGAAGAAACAGGCGCTGCACGATATGGTCGCGAATACATTGGTCTTGCGATACGATCTAAAGGCGGCGGAACAACCCCAATCGAACACGAACCAGTGAAACGCATCATCAATCCATCATCGCTTGTCATGCCCATCGGCTATTCTCACGGCGTTGAGAGCCAGGGCGGGCGCACTGTGTATCTTGCCGGGCAAGTTGCGTTCGATGCGGGAGGGCGCATCGTCGGCGCGGACGATCTCGTGCGGCAGTTCGATCAGGCGCTCGCGAATCTGCGCGAGACGCTGCACGCTGCGCAAGCGGAGATGACCGACATCGTCAAGCTGCTCATCTTCGTGAAGGATAAACAAGATTATCAAAACAATCTCAAGGAGATCGGCAAAGTGTATCGCACCTATTTTGGCCGATACTTCCCGGCGATGTCGCTCGTCGAAGTATCAAATCTTTTTGAGGATGGCGCGCTGATCGAGATCGAGGGGATTGCAGTGGTGAACGACTGATGGATTTCACACTTTCGCAGAATCAACTTCACTGGCAACGCATCGCAAGGGACTTCGCGCAGGGCCGCGTCGCGCCGATCGCGCGCGAAATGGACGAGTCCCACGACATGCCGATCGCGCTCGTGAGCGAAATGGCATCGCTCGGACTGCTTGGCGCAACCCTGCCAAAATCGCTCGGCGGAAGCGAGATGGATCACGTCTCACTCGCGCTCATCTATGAAGAGCTTGGTCGCGCCTGTTCGAGCGTGCGCGGATTTATGACGGTGCATTCTTCGCTCGTGATGCAGTGCATCCATCAATGGGGCACCGACGAGCAGAAGCAACGCTTCCTGCCGATGATGGCCAGCGGCGAAGCAATCGGCTGCTATGCCCTCACGGAGCCCGAAGCTGGAACCGATGCCGCGAGTATCCAAACCACCGCAACGAAGAACGCCGGCGGCTACTTGCTAAACGGCGAAAAGATCTGGATCACGAACGGCAATATCGCGCGTGCGGCGATTGTATTTGCAAAGTTAACCGGCACGCCGGACGGAACAAAGCCGCACCAGCAGATCACCTCATTCCTTGTCCCGCTCGAAAGTACGGAGCGTGTTGGAATCACTCGCACTCGGATGAGCGGACAAGAACTTGGTCATCGGGCCAGCGATCACGCGCATATCACCTTCAAGAATTGTCTCGTCAGCAGCGACATGGTGCTCGGCGGCGAAGGCATGGGCTTCAAAGTTGCGATGTCGGCGCTGGATCACGGGCGGCTCGGCGTGGCCGCCGGTGCGCTGGGAGTGCATCAGGCATGTCTGGATGCGTCCGTTGCGTTCGTCCGCTCGCGGAAGCAGTTTGGTCAGCGCATCGGTGATTTCGAAATGGTGCAGTCAACCATCGCGGAGATGAAGGCGTCGCTGGATGCGTCGCGCCTGCTCGTCTATCGCGCAGCATGGATGAAAGATCAAGGACAGTCTGCGAAACTTGAGACATCGATTGCGAAATACTTCGCGACGGAAGCCGCCGCGAAGGCCGCATCAGATGCGGTGCTTCTGCACGGCGCGCGCGGATACTCGAATGAGTATCCCGTCGAGCGTTACTACCGCGACATCAAAGGACTTCAGATCTACGAAGGGACGTCACACATTCAGAAGATTGTGATTGCGAGCGAAGTGATCGGCAAACCTACCGTGTAGGGGAGATTTCCAAAGCGCCCCTCGTCCTTTTTCGCGATGTACCGACGACAAACATCAGGAATACAACTACAGTCCCGAGGCTGATCCAGCGTCCCACAATCTCCGATGATGACTCGGTGAGTTGCGTTGTGATTGTGTGACGTCCAGCCGGAACGGCGAGTATCAATCGTCCAAGTGAATCCGGGTTTGTTTGCACCGTTTGGCCATCGACTTCTGCTTGCCACAGTGGCCAGTAGGCGCGATGCAGTGTCAGTTGTACATTGCTCGACGCGTCGTATGCGATGGTATCCGCATACGGGGTTCGCGTCGCACTCGCGATCGTAGCGTCTTTCGCAATCCAGCCAGTGTCCATAGCCGTGCGAGCCTTGGCAAGCGAGTCGTACGGCGGCGACCAACGCGTTGCGTATTCCGGCGGATCGTCGGGCAAGCAGACTTCGCGCGCGCGAAGATGAATGCCAGAAAGCTGCACGACGATGAGCGGGACCATGCAGATCGACCAGAATAATACGACATACGAAGTCGCTTTCCACCTCGCACGTCCTCCGAGATGATCGGACCAGAGTGCCGCCAGCAGGACGAGCAGTGCGCAGTTCAGACGTGCTGGAAGCTGGATGACGGTAAACGGGAATACATGGAGAAACGGATAGATCGAAAGTGGTGGCAGTTGCAAAACAATCACGCCGGCCAGCAACCAAAACCAGGAAGAGAATCGATCGTCATTCGTCAACGCGGTGCTTCGAGAACGGACGCTCACGAGCAGCCCCACCGCGCCGAGAAGCATCAGGAGCCCATAGGCATTAATCATCACTGCGCGCGAAGTGAAGATGCCGAGAATCGGTGAGCTTTGCATAAACGGAAATGGCATCCAGAGCCGGGCGAGCTGCGCGCTATGATAATACGTAGCAACCGGCAAAAGATAGAATGCTGAAAGGAGCAGCGCGCTCATGGCTGCCAGCGCAAGAGTCACCATCTTGCGGAGCTGTCCCTCCCGATCCACCGCCAGGTATGCCACAAGCATCACCAGCACGCAGGCCGCGATGGGAAGGTTGGTGATGAGCAGGAGCGCGATCGCAAATGTGAGCAACGCGAAGCCGCGCGGACTGAACTTCTGTGTCAAATGCCGCTCGCGAAGGATCATATCCAATCCCCAAAAGGCAAGCGGGATGAAGATGAATGCGACGTGCTCCGAAAACGCCGCGCGGACGGTGTAGTTGAAGAACCGGTACGGCGCGAACATGTAAATGCCCGCCGCCAAGAGCATCAGTGAGCGACCCTGTTCGTTGCTTCCATTTCTCCACCGGAGATAATAGTACATCGACAGTCCGGAAAGGACAAGTGCCAGGATCACGACGATCTTGATGAGTGTCATCGCGCTAGCGCCGGGAAGCAGCATTGCAACGGCGCTGGAGAAGAAATACGCGAGCGGAGGATAGAGATAAAACGACGGCGCGCCAAAACCGTGGTACGAGTCGGGCATCCACCGAGGATAGATTACACCAGCGTGCCACAGATGCCGCCACTCGCTCACCCAAAAGAGATGCGATGGACTGTCGTAACCATCGAACGGCAGCGTAAGAAACGTGCCGATCTCCGCAATCGCCACGAGCACGAGCGCGGCGATGGCAATGCGATCGAGTTTTGTCAAGGGGGATGCGGTCGAATCCGCGCGCGTCAAGATTTCCTTTCCTTCCTTCGGAATCCAACCCAACAGACAGCTCCCAGTGCCGCTACGCTTATGAGCCATCCCGCCCACTCAGCCGGGGAGGGAATGAGCTGGAGCCTGATGCGCTGGCGACCTGGGCCAATACTTGCAATAAGGCGTCCGACCGTGTCAACGGAGGTGCCGACCGACTGTCCGTTTGAAGTGACTCGCCACTGAGGCCAATAATAGCGGTGGAAGGATATGATATGTTGGCGATCAAAGTGTACGTCAATAGAATCCTCATAAGGTCCTGATCCCAAAAGCTGAGCGGTTTCAAGAGTGCCGAGCCGATCGACGGAAATCTCGGGAAGTACCCTGTACGGGTTCAGCGTCTTATCCGTCGTGGTGTCTTGCGGCAAGGCCCATTTGGGGACCATGTACTCCCAACTATCGCCCCATGTCGCTCGAGGGTGGGGATTAATAGCGAACCCCGAGAATCGAGCGGTCATGATCGCAAAAAGCAAACAGGTCCATGCAATGGCAATGAGCGATGCCATGCGCGCTCGTTGCGTATCGAGCTGCCGAGCCAATAGCACCCCGACAACAGGCATCAGGAGCATATCGAATCTCCACGGAAACTGCACGATCACTCCCAGTGGCAGATATTTGAAAAGAAGAATGCTAAGATATGGAATTTGTACGAACAGGACGGTGAGAATTGTCCATCTCAGTGCGCGGTCGGGAGCACGCTGCGATGCGGCTTCGGCGGAACGGCGCTCGCGGAGTGCGGGGAGCAGCAGCAACGCCCCAAGAATCGTCAGCACCCCAACCACATCAATGGTAATATTCTTGTGCGCGAAGATATCGAGGAGAGGCGTGTTCGATTCTCCGAACCGATAGACAGACTGTTGAAACAATTCGTGACGAATATCGCCACCGAACATGAGGGCTGGCAAGAGAGAGAACGCCGCCAAAAGGGTGCCGAGCCCGGCCGAAGCGGCGACAATCCAGACACGTGAGGACGTCTCGGCACGATACTGAACGGCGGCATATACGGCAAGTCCAAGGAGACCAACCACACTGGCAGGGATATTCGTAACCAGAAGTCCGAAGCACCCGAGCGCGATGGCGAGAACCGCCGCGCGGTCTTTCTTTCCATCGATCAGAAGCCGATCCGCTCCAAATAAAATGATTGGAAGAAAAATGAAAGCAGTGTGCTCTGCAATGGCACCGCGCACCTGCATATCAAGGTAGCGGTAGGGAGCGAACGCATAGAGGAGCGCGGCAATCGAGGCGCTCCAGCCCCCGATGCTCCGCGATCGCAAATAAAACCGGAACGTGGCCAAGGAACACAGCGCCGTGAAGATCGTCACAAAACGGACCATCTCCTGGGAAGACAGCGAAGGCAATACCCCATATACAACGCTCGAAATAACATAGACAAGGGGCGGATAGAAATAGAGACTTGGTGCGCCAAAACCATGGAACGCCGAAGGGAGCCATCGCGGATAATAGATCCCATGTTGCCACATCCGGTGCCACTCTTCCATCCGGAATGCATGGTTCGTGTTGTCGCCGCTTGGCGTAACCATCACCAAAACGGCGGTCTGAACAACAGCCATAAGCACGAGCAGGACTACGGCCAGCCTGTCAATCGTACTAAGCTGCCCCCAGAAGGAACGGAATCGAACGTGTGGAGGAGTCGCCTTGGGTGTCATACGTGCGAGTAGCAAACTTAAAATGCCAGCAGCCGCTCGAGCGCGGCGCGGATGTGGGAGACTTGCGGCACTACGACCTCCATCAGCGTCGTGTTGTATGGGACAGGATGGTCGGGCGTGGCGAGCCGCTCGACAGGCGCATCCAATGATGCGAATGCCTCTTGCGAGATCACACTCGCGATCTCGCCGCCGAAACCACAGGTCCAATTATCCTCATGCAGCACAAGCACGCGATTCGTTTTGCGGACGGATGCAAGCACGGCTTCCTTATCCCACGGTACAATGGTTCGGAGATCGAGGATTTCAACGTCGAGTCCTTCGGCTGCTTTCGTCGCGCGGTCAACCATGGCGCCCCAGGTGACAATGGTTGCTTTGGCAACCGCGCCCGCAACCGAGGACGGTTGCGGTACAATTTTGGCTTTGCCGAATGGGATCGTGAAATCATCGCCCGGATAATTCGTTCGCGCTTGTGGGGTGTCGAGCAGCGCGCGGTGTTCGAAGAAGAATGTCGGGTCTTCGCCACGCAATGCCGTGCGGAGCAAGCCGACAGCATCCTCCGTGTTCGATGGATACGCAATGCGCCAGCCGATCGTGTGTGCGAAAAATGCTTCGCCGGAGACCGAGTGCCACGGATCGCCCGTCTTCTTACCAAAGCCGACAGGAATGCGGACGACCATCGGCGCCGAAAACTTCGAGAGCGTCCGCCACCGCATGGTGCCGCAATCGTTGATTTGTTCGGTGGCCGGATCGGCGTATTTGCGGAATTGGATTTCCGGCACGGGCTTGAGTCCCGCAATCGCCATGCCGACCGAGCGGCCAATGATGCCCTCTTCGTTCAGCGATGTGTCGAAGACGCGGTCCGCGCCATAGCGAATTTGCAAATCGACCGTCGCACCATGCACGCCGCCCTTCGCGCCAACATCCTCGCCGAATACCAGCAGCTTCGGATTCTTCGCAAGCTCGACCTCCAGCACTTTGCGGACGGCGTCCTGCAAATTCATGCGAGGGCCTTTCTCCTTCACCGATTCCACAACGGGCATGACTGGCGCGAAGATATGCTGTCCCACAATCGCTGCATCCGGCGCGGGTGCTGCAAGCGCATTGTCCGCTGCCTGCCGCACTTCATGTTCGACTTCTTCAACCAGCTTATCCCATACACTTTTCGAGAGGAGCTTTGTAAAATACGATTCGAGCTTCGGCAGCGGATCGTGCGACTCCTCGATGGCGCGAAGCTCTGGCGATTTGTAGCTTTGCGTATCGACGAACGAGTGTCCTGAGAGACGCGGCACTTCCAAGCGAATCAGCGCGGGGCCTTGCCACTTGCGCACGTAGTCCACCGCGGCATTGATATTCTTCTCAGCTTCTTCCGGTTCGTAGCCTCGGCACTCGAAGAGTTGGAGGTTAGAGAACGCTGCGAGATTGCGCGCGATGTTGCGGCCAGGTGTCTGGTAGTCGCTCGTGGTGGAAATGCCGTAACCGTTATCCTCTATAAAAAAGAGCATCGGTAGTTCGAGCGTCGTCGCAATATTCAGCGCGGCCCAGAAGCCGTTCGTCGCCGTCGAGCCATCGCCACCGAGTGAAACGGCAATCGCGCCCGCGTAGCTCGTGTCCTTCAGAGTCTTCGCGTAGTACCCGATCGACTGCGCCCATCCCGCGCCGGGCGAGTACTGCGCGCCGACATCGCCGGAAGCCGGCAGCACTGTGCCGCGCTCGCGCGGGCGAAGCAGATGCACGACGCCGATATCGCGGCCATCGGTCATGCCGCCTGCGCGGGCGAGCGAACCGCGGAAGGCTTCCTCGGCAGTAAGTCCTTGCCCGAGCACGAAGGGCCGCGAGCGGTAATAAACGGCCGCGCCATCATGCGGGTGCGTGATGTGCTCGGAGAGGATCGCCTGTGCCAGATCGTGGCCGCGCGCCGAGAACTGGTAGGCAACGAGCCCTTTCGGCGTCATCTCCTGCTCTTCAATGCGGTCGATCGCGCGCGATGTGAGCACCGTCCGCGCGACGCGCAACCAGAAATCCTTGTCCGTATTCGTTGTTGCACGCGCCGCAAGCCCCTCTGTAGTGGGGTTTGGTTCACGCTTCTGGAGCGTCGGTCTCGCACTCTGGACGACAGGGTTTTTGGGCATCGAGTTCAGGCGTAGCTTACGGCTCGCTCAAACAGTCCCCGGGGCGGGGATAATTTCCTGGGGGAGTAGTTCTCGAAAGAAGGCCAGCATACCGATAAGACTCAATTTGTCAGTCATTCCCCGACTTTATCGGCAACCCGAACGAAGAAGATGAAGCTGCCGGTGGTGAATCCGGGTCGGGAATGGAATTACCACTGTGGTAACAAATGTTGAACCCTGTGCGTTAGAATGTCGAGACAATGCGGATCATTTCAAAACGGACGCTCAAGCTTTTTTGGGAACAACATGCTTCGGCGGAACAGCCGTTGAAATCGTGGTTCGATGAGGCTTCGAAAGCGGCCTGGTCAACCCCGAATGAACTCAAGCGCCAATTTGGGAACGCATCGATCGTCTCAGACAAACGAGTCGTGTTCAACATTCACGGCAATGCCTTTCGGTTGGTCGTGGATATTGAATTTCGACTCCAGATTATCTTCATTGTATGGGTCGGAACTCATCAGGATTACGACAAACTCGACGTGAAGGATATAGATTATGTTAAGACCGATTCGAAACGATAAACAGTACGATAAGGCGCTGGCGCGGGCATACAAGCTCATGCAAGGGAAACTTCGGGCCAGCTCGCCGGAAGCAGACGAACTCGAAGTGCTCGTCATGCTGATCGAGCGGTATGAAGCGGAGCACTATCCGATTGCGCCGCCGCATCCCATCGAAGCAATCAAATTTCGAATGGACCAGTTAGGCATGAAGCCGTCCGATCTCGGCACCGTCCTCGGTTATCGAAGCCGCGCATCCGAAATTATTCGTGGCAAACGAAAACTTACGCTCGGCATGATTCGCACGCTTCACGAAAAACTCAATATCCCGGTCGAAAGCTTAGTGGCAAGATATTGATGCCGCGAAGCGCACCCGGAAGCTGAAACGTTCGACACGAAGAAGATGAAGCTGGTGGTGGGGTAGGCTTCTTTTGCAGGCAATCATGAGATTACGTATTTTTGTGCTTACCGATTCATGGGGCCGCAACTTCATCCTACTATCATTAACATGAAAATGAGAAGACCAAGTGTAAGCATTCTCTTCCTCGGACTCCTCCTTACTGGATGTTATACCGCGAGAGTGACCTCCGTTAAGGCACCCGTGCATGGTCAATACTCCCGCGTTCTGCTTATGTCTGGTTTTGATGATGTTGAACTCTTAGACTATTACGAGTCCGCCTATCAGGATGCTTTTCTATCAATGGGAGTAGTCTCAATTCGCGGCTTAGACCTCTTCCCGCCGTTGAGGACTTATTCCGATTCGGAGGTTACTGCAAAAATGACGGCATCAAAAATAGACGCTGTGCTCTCTCTGGTACCAAGTGGAACTGCTAACGGTACGACGACTTCCTATAATGCATTTACCGACTCGTACCATACGCATCAAACCGTTGATGCTGTCTACAGCGAGGTTTGGTTAAAGGACATCGAAAGCAAGCAGATGGTGTATCGCGCTTCTATCTCAACGGCAATCACCGATGAGAATTCGCTGTATTATGCAGCAAAAAAAATGGTTCGCGATCTTGCGAAGGATGGTTTTTTGTTGCCAACGGTGAAGCCTAAACATAACTCACCGAATCCGAACGAAAATTAGCACTTGCATTGATGTTATTCAAAAGGCGGCGGAATTGTCGCCTTTTTTTATTTTAAGAGTAGAACCATGCGTAAGTTTGTAGGCATGGGACAACTGACCTCGATAGTAAGTCTTGGGATCGTTCTAACTGCAATCGCCTCCAACACGGAAGAGGCGAGGACGTGGATTCCGCACGTTCAGGATTGGCAGTTGATTATTGCGGGTCTCGGGATTCTGGCTCTGTTTTACTACGGGAGCATAAGGGGCAGGCTCAAGAAATTTAGCCGGCCATTCACAGCGAGCCTCGACCTTTTTCCAGACCGAGCCGGAGAATCCAAGATTCTTGGCGCAATGATTAGCAACGCGACCCGTTCAATAAGCATCTACGGCGTTTGGCTTGAAGATAGTCACCGAAATGTGCTCGCTGAATCCATCCGAAGTCTAAGCGAACACCACATTGAATTGAAGGAAGGCCAGCATTCAAGACCCATTTTTTTTACCCCGATAGCTCACAGTGGGAAGATCGTACTGTGCATTCGCTTAGGGGGTCTTGAGGCAAAGCCTGATCGCATTCTGACGAAACTACCCGCTGATCTGCGCTTACCTGCTAAATGATGAAAAGACCAATAATCTTAGTGTTCGTCCTGTGTGTTGCTTGTGTGGCTGACCCTGTGCGGGCGCAGACCGGCGATTCCACCAATAGTTGGCCACGATCTTTCGTGACCTTTAGTTACCGTATTCCCGGCGGCGATCCCGGCTCATGGGGCGCATCTATCGAATTCGGTCGAACCGTCGGCGATGCTCTCATTATGGGGCAATTCAGTTACATCGTTGGCCAGTCCAAGGACTATGGGACGTTCTATCGCCCCGCATCTACAAGCTCATCCCAAGTTGGCCTTGCGGCAGCAGTGCTGGCAACCGGACAATGGCTCATGGCCGGCCCACAGCTCGGAATTGTCTATGGTGGCATGACGAGTCGCAATGCTCAATTAGGACTCAACTACGGAGGGTGCATAAAAATATCGTTCGCGGCGATTCCTCAGACCGCGCACATTTCGGTCGATTATGGCCATGAAACCGGCTGGGGCCTTGGATTGATGTTTCCTATCTAAGGTGAGCTTTCGTT
>JADGPZ010000056.1 GCA_017882165.1 Candidatus Kapaibacterium sp. | reverse complement strand
ACGATGCTGGTGCCTCTGACACTCCGCGGGAGCGTCAATGGCGCACTTGGTATCTCGATGAGCATCGCTGGGATGACATCTTCCGATCTTCAGTTTGTTGGCACACGCGCAGTAGACGGTGGATTGGTGAAAGCGAACGCAGCAAGCGGCAAGGTCGCTATTGCGCTCAGCGGCAAGCTCGATGACGGTGCGACCGTTGGCTACCTTGAGTTTAGCGTCGTGAACAAGCACAACGCGGAGTTTGACATTGCTGACGTGACCGTCAATGACGAAGCTCGCCCAGGTTCGCATGTTGCGCTGAAGCTTTCTGGCAGCGGAATGGCGGGATCTGCGAATGCACTCGGACAAAATGCTCCGAATCCGTTCATGCTTGCTTCGACCAGCCATACGATGATTGGCTTTGATCTTGCGAACAGTGAGAATATATCGCTCAGCGTGTATGACATGCTCGGACACGAAGTTCGCAGCCTTGTCACTGACGAAAATCGTGCGGCTGGGCACAACGCTGTCGAATGGGATGGCCGTGATTCCAATGGCAACATCGTTGCCAGCGGACTCTATTATTATCAGCTCGTGACCCCCGACTTCACGCAGACCGTGAAGATGCAGGTCGTCCGCTGATCAGGATAAGTTTTTGATGCTTGTCTCGGGCTTGGCGTCTTTTCGCGGCACGAACCAGCATCGAGTGAAGCGTTCATTGAAATTCTATGGCATAACGGCTGAGGTGCTACTCTTAGGAGTCGTGCTCAGCCTGATGACGGCGCCAATTGCAGTGGCCCAGAATGTGTTCCGTGTCCGCATCGACACGGTCACAGCCAAGGCGGGTGACACGGTGACGGTGAATGTATATTATACATTAGCATCAATGCACACGCACTCGTTGAATGGATACGTTGCGCGATTCAGTTACGACACGAACCTTCTGTGGATCGCGGGTTACATCACGGACAGCACAACGGCTTCCAATGGTTTTCCCGTAAGCGTCAGCCATCTCGGGATTGCGACATCGCAGCAAGGGCAAGAGATCAATCTGGCAAAACCAGTCTTGTTCCGAATGCGGGTCGTGCTTCGCTCTGCGCTCGCAGACACGGGATGGATCCATTGGAATCCTGATTTCGCGATGTTCGAATCGACAACAGGTGTCGATTCGGTAGTCCAGCAGGATGGATGGGTACGAACCGCTACGGCGAGTGGGCATACAGTGCTGACAACTCCAGCAGTGAAGATTGCAGGGAAGTCGAATGGCTACGTACCGGATTCTGTGCAATTCGATCTGCCGATGATGATCTCGGACATCCGGGATGCGAACGTTCGGAGCGCACGGTTATCGTTCGTGTTCGATTCGAGCCGTTTGCGCTTTGATAGCGCGACCAGCAAATCAGGCACGGCAACGATCAACTCGATCGAACGGCGAGGCGACACCGCAAGAATCGTTTTCTCTGGTAATTATCAGGGGATGATGGTGGGTGGTGACACGCTGGTAGTTTTGCACTTTGTTGCGTTCGTTGGGATCGACACGGAATGTGTTACGCTCAGCAATCCGCTGTGGGAGCCTCTGAATTCAGATGCTTTGACCGGTAGCACGGCATTCACGTTTGACTCGATCTGCCTCTACGGAAGCTACGGCACCGCCGAGGTCGATAGAGGTGCGGCGTTGCGCGCAATGCAGGCGTTTCCAAACCCCGCTCGCGACCTTGTCGTGATCTGCGGCATGGATGCTGCGAGGCTACAAGTTTTCGATCAGCTTGGACGGTGCGTGTTGACAGAGGGGCGTCTCGCAGATGCCATCTGGCAGATTCCGGCGGTAATACCGGATGGAGTTTACACGATCATCGCACAAGGCACACGCGGTGCAGCGAGAGCGGAGATCGTCATCAAGCGTTAAACGAAGGCCGCAAGGGCTTCGCCATAGAAGATTTTGAAGAAAAACACTCTTCGGGGTGTAACAAAGTGTAAGAAAAACAATTAGTTGTCAGGTACGATGAACCCTAACAATTTTACAATTAAGGAGAATCAAGCCATGCGCAAGCGTTACGGCTCATGGGTGGCGGCTATCGTGCTCGCTGTCCTTGCGGTGTTTAGCGATGTCACGCCGGTTAAGGCCCAGAAGCCACCGGTTTTCTATCCGACCATTTCGCTTCGGAATTGGTTTGGCCGGACTCAGTGGGACGGGGTCCAGCGAGTGCCAGGTCCGAACTATCCAGGCAATCGCTACTTCCTCGTGCCGGTCTACGTTTTCAACGAGGTAGATACGACATTTAACCCGAATGTCGGTGCAGCCGTGGGCGGCGTACCGCAGGCCGGGCAGCACCTGGAGCCTATTCGGAGCTTCTCATTCCAGCTTTATTATTCTGCGCAGGGGTTTATCCTCGATACGACGCAGGGTAATCCGGTCGTCATGATCGGCCCGGGTCCGCTCGATACTGGCCGTGCTAAGACGTTTTTCACGCGCTATTCGGATCAGACCGTGCAAAGTCCATTGAACCAGAACCCATACTTGCATGTGATCCGGGTGACCGGTGCGGGTGAAGTTCCGCTCTGGAACTCGCCGCCAACTGCGAACCCACAATCTGGGGACACGACCACGCTCCTATGGCTTCGCTTCCGAGTGCTTCCGAATGCGGTGCAGGGAAGTATCATCTTCCTCGATTCTGCTCGCTTCAACGATCACCTTGGCGACAACATCGGCGGGGCGCCGGGCTTTGGTGCACAATACCAATTCCCATACCCTTCGGCAGCGGCACTACAAGCGATAGGCCTTCCGCCACACACGTATAACTACACGTCGGGTAATCTTGGAGGCAACGCCACAGCTGGAGCAGGTGTCAGCGGAGCGCTTGGACCGTTCGGTCAGGGTGATGTTGAAATTTCTCCACAGCCTGCGATGATCCTTCAGCCGGGAAATCAGCTGTTGCCTCTGGATAACAATCTGTATCCGCTGAATTTACAGCTTGCAACCGATTTGATCTACGATCCTGCAAACCCGCAAAACGTTCAGCGTGGTCTCCAGCTTCGTGATGCTATCGGTCTGACCGAGCTGGATAACGTCTATATTTCCTCCGATCAAAAGTGGCTGACCGTGTCGCTTTCCGGAGGAGGCATCGGCTTGCAAACGCAATACATCAAACAAGTAAACTACGGCTCCCTGCCATCATCACAGGTCCAACCGATATTCCTGAATATCGATAATCCTGGGCAGTACCCACCGGGCATCTACTATGCCACGGTGACATTCACCGCTGATGGTGCTCAGAATGCTCCGATGAAGCTGTACGTCAAGTTCATTCGTCTTGCCAATCCAAATGAGCCAACGGCTGATGGTAAGGGAACGGGTATTCACCTGAACATTACAAGCAGCTGCTTCCCGGTTTGCACGAGCACACTGGCCTTCGGAACAGGCCCAGGAGCAAGCGAGGCACTCGACCTTCTTTATGGCGAGCAACTCGTTACGCTTGCTGATACGATCAATGCTGATACTCTTCATCAGTGCTACGCCTGGTTCCGTCCGCAGAATCTGGCTGTTGATCCGAAGTATCAGACTCCGAATTTCGTCGGTATCACACGCGACATTCGCTCGCCGAATACGGATACGACACTCATTTACGAGGTAGACTTTATGACGGGCGGCCCTGGCTGCTACCCCGTTAAGGTCTGCGTGAGTCCGTCCGACTTCCCGACGGGTGGTCGTATCTTGCTCGCGTTCACACTCAATGGCGGCGCGCAGCCGATCGATCTGAGAAATGCAACACCGGATGGAAATGGCAACATGTGTGTCACAATCACTGACCATACCGTTAACCACTTCTACATCCTCTACACGCCAGGTACGATCGCGTCCCTCCAGACCTTCCTGAAGCCGTATAGCTGGAATCTGATTTCGTTGCCGGTGAATCCGCCGAATCCGGATCCAAAGGTTATCTTCTCGAACGCAGCAGGTGTGCCGTGGGAATACAGCTCATTCAGTAGTTGGTCCTCAGCAACCTCGCTTGAGTTCGGTCGTGGATACATGCTCCGTTATGGCAGCTTCATCGGAACAAACGGCATCGTTGCTGGCACGCTGTCCCCTGCGGGTGCTGGCGTCACGTCGGTGGACAATGTCAGGATCGATGAAGGCTGGAATTCCGTGGGTGCGGCAAGCTACGTGGGCAACGAGCTGAACATCGTACTGAAGCCGACGCCGGGTTCGAATACGGTACCGAATCTCGTCAGTGATATTTGGGAATTCGATCCGCATACTGGATATTTCACCAGCGCGTTCCTCGTGCCTGGCCGTGGATACTTCATCAAGGTAGATGCTTCCGGTATCTACTCGCTGCAGAATATCCCGCCGCCGCAACCACATGGTATGGCACACCAGACCAATGGTGCGGGCAAGGTCACAGAGTCACTCACTGGTCAGCTCTCGAACGTGCTGGTCAGCGATGCTGATGGCAGTGGTCAGACGCTCTATTTCGGTCACGCCATCACGTCGGTGCCGGAGAGCCGCTTTGAGATGCCGGGCAAATTCCAGTCGTTTGATGCGCGTTTCGCCTCAAATAGTGGATTGATGAGCTATAACCACTCCAGCTACGCAGTGAATCTTAGCACATCGAGCTATCCTGTTACGATGAAGTTCTCGAACCTGAGCGGTGCCGTCGAGGTACGCGATGCGAAGGGAACGATCATCGGAACAGCCAGTGGCAATGGCTACGTCACGATCTCCGATCCGACGGTGAAGCAGGTCACAATCGCTGAGAAGCAAAGCAGCACTCCGGTTCAGAATGGTATGACCTACCGCTTGGATCAGAACACGCCGAATCCGTTTGCTCCGGTGACGACCATTCATTTCGGTACGCCTCAGGAAGATGTCGTATCGCTTGTGGTCTACAACGAGATGGGCGAAGTCGTCCAGACGCTTGTGAACCAAGTGCTTACAGCCGGCGAACACACGGCGGTCTTCGATGCGACGAATCTCCCGGCCGGTGCGTATTACTACACGCTCAAGGCAGGCAGCTTCGTGCAGACACAGCGCATGTCGCTTCAGAAGTAATGTTTGATTTGAGAATTCGCCTGTAACAAGGCGGAATCTCAGGAGTTATTTGAAGCGGGAGTTGCTTACCATAAGCGGCTCCCGCTTCAAACGTTTAGTCAATGTTTTGCATATGAAAAGCCTTTTTTTTCGATTTCTTATTGCGGTGACCATGACCGGGCTGGCGATGACGATGTCTTCGCCTCGGCTCGTGGCGCAGACACCAGAGTTCAGACTCGATCTTACGCTGACCGACACGAACGTTGTCTATCGTAACGGTACCATCATCGAGCGCGATACCCTGACTCTGGCTGGGAGAGCTTTTGGTTATGACCCAAACGCCAGAGATGGCTACGATGCCGTCTACGGTGAGGATGATCTGTACCCAGAGAGCTTCTCGCAGCTTGGCTATTATGGCAACTCGTTCTACTTCGAGTACCCGAATGCCGACACGACCACGCGCGTGACGATACGCCAAAAGCCAAACGCGAGTTCATTCTCGCTTGACTATGCGATGGGACTCTGGTTCAACAAGGGCGAACCGGGTGCCCTGCTTTGGAATCAGGATCAGATTCCGCAAGCAGTAACCGCCATTTGGTTGCGACCGCTGAACCGTCAGGATACGGTCCTCGTGGACATGAAGAAGTTTTCCGAGCTGCAGAACGACTCGCTGAATCAAAAGTGGGGTGGAGAGTACCTCATTACGGTATTCTACAATATGACGCCGTCCATCCTTGACGTCCCTGTCTCACCCGTTGCGCAAGGCGGACTGATCCTGAGCGCATCCGCTTATCCGAACCCGTTCGTGACAACCGGCAAGCTCGCGCTGGATCTCGCAGAGCCAGCAATGGTCAGCGTTACGGGCTACGATGCCACAGGGCGCGAGTGCCTCCGCTTGGTGCGTCAATCATCGTCGGGCACACTGTTGATCGATCTGGGCGCGATTACGGCTGCTCAGGGCGCAATCTTCCTCCACGTCGATGCAACCAGTGCGACACGCCATGAAACGCGCAACATGATGATCGTGAAGGAGTAATCGTCGGCTTTGGTCGTTCCCGCAAAAAGCCTGCCCTCGACCTGATCGGTGGGCGGGAATCCAGGTTCTCTTCTTATCCGCCGGTCTCAAGTTGTGCATTGCCTAAAGGCGGTTGCCTCGCAGGCAGCGCACCATTGGTGCGCACTGCAGCCCAGTTCACCGAATCGGAGGTTAAGCGAAGAGAACCCCCTCCCTCTATTACAACGTTGCTCGACCCATCCGGCGTTTCAGCGACATCATAAAAATATATACTCAAACGAAGATTTACGGAATAATTCATAAACCACCGGTTGTATTTGTGAAGAGACCCCCTTCCACCCTATATAACAAGGTTCGACACCCCCGGCATCGCAAGATTTTGATGAATTCGGGAGAATCCGCTAAATTATCCGAGAATAGAATTTGTCATCCCCGCGAAAGCGGGGACCAAGGTCCTTCTGGATGGTGAAGACACCAAACCTGGATTCCCGCCCCCGATCAGGTCGAGGGCAGGCCTTTCGCGGGAATGACCACAACCTTGCTCCAGGCGCTCAACGCTCGATCACCATCTTGCCGGTCAGCACCTTCTGTCCATCGGTCAGCCGATAGAGGTAGGCTCCCGTCGGAAGTGTGGAGACATCGATCGCATTCCGGTCGATGGTTGCCTCCAGCACTTTGATACCATTTAAGTCTTCGAGTTCGAGCCGCGTAGTGCCTTGCCAGTCCGCGGGAAGTGTCACGCGAAGCTTATGGTCATCGGACAAGACGAGTGCAGGGGTGCTCGCTTTGTCATCAGGCGCGGGGACTCCCGCCGCGTTGAGGAGCAGAGCGGTCAGTGTGCTGCTCCGATCGCCGGTATCGCCAAATCCGACCAGTTCCTTGCTGAACGCGTAGAGGATCGCTTTGTATTGACCTGCCGTATCGGGTGGGCTCGTGGTCCTGAACGTGAGGCACACGGTGTCGCGCCCGCCAGGGGGGATAGTAAGGGGCAGCGCATGATTGCCAGTTGCGTCAAGAACGAAATGGACGGGATCGTTCACCCAGATCGAGTCGATTGTGATCGCCTGGGTGGTCGAGCTATTGATGAGCAGAACACAGAACTCGGTGCTTGCGCCAAGGGACTGCGTTCCGAGATCATGACCCGTCACATAGAAGTCTGCCTGACCACCCGAGCCGGTGAGAGCCGCCTCTTCAAAAGCGCACGAATCGCCGAAGACGATCGTATCGAAGACCCTGGCTCCGCTGACAGACTTGAAGCAGAGCTTAATCAGCCGCGCTTCACCAACGCTGAGCGGCGTCATGACAGCACTATCAATCGAAAACCCTTGATTGTTGAGCGCAAGATTCAGCGTGTTGAATGCCAGCGGTACCTCTCCCGTGTTCACAAGTGTATCATACCGGTATACACAGGTCGAGGAATTTCCTAAACCGAAATTCTGAAGCGGCGGACCGATTCGTACCGTCTGAGGCGTATAGGTACTCGTGATCGTCGTCCGGTTGCCGGCCATGTCGAATGCAGAGACGACCAGAGTGGCCGGTTGCGCTTGATCGATGACGCTCATCTGGTAGTAGGAGGTGTTTCGCGGCGCTCCTTCTTGCCACCTTGGGTCGAGGCTGTAGCTCATATTGCGGACTGTGTCGAGCCGAACGTAATAGAAACCAATGTTGCCAGAATCGCCGTCCACGTCGATTAAATCAACGTGTGCGCCGAAGCACGGCCCATAGGCGGACGCGATTGGCGGAGTGGTGTCCTTCGACACAACGGTAGCCGTGCCCATCGGCCCCGGCCAGGCGTAGGACTCGTCCCAGCCGTAGCCATAGATGTAGGCCCACGCGCCGGAATCGCTGGTTAGGGTGTGCCCGCCAGGCTTGACATTTGGGACTCGGTAGCCAGTGTAGATGTTATCAATCTTAATCTTAAATTGATTTGTCACGGACTTGCTGTCGAGCATGACGTGCTTATCGCCCGATTTGGCAATGATATTCACGTAGTTCGTGTAAGGCGATTGATTTCCGATGCTCATCGGGGTGATGAATGTCACCGTCTTCTGAAAATTCTCAACCGGACTCAGTACGACTTCGGCTGGATCCCCTTGACCGTTATAGTTGTCGGGATATGAGGTGCTGTTGATGTACTGCACCAAGAGGAACGCAGTGTCGGATGTCCACCGGCTGGCCTGATCGATGTTGTTGCTCCAGTAGATCTCATACTGGTGGTGAGCAATAAAGTAAGTGGTTGCAGCATTCGTAGCAGTGTCGTATCGCGTAATGACCTGGCCTGGCTTCGTGGCGATGACAAGGAAGGTGCTCGCGCTATGCGATGGGGGCATCCCTGGCGGCTGGTAGAACGGGACCGAGTAATACGTGTTGCCCCACGTTCTTGTTGGCGGGATATAGTCGAACACGTGATCGCAATAGGGGAAGTCGCAAGGAATGTTCGGGCATGAAGAGCCCGCTTCGACGCCGATGGGATTGTTCGATGTAATGACCGTGCCCGTTACGTCGAAGTTATCGCAGTCTTGCGTGCAGGTAGTTTTGTATTGTACGGCTTGCCCGGCTTTGAGCGTGATATTGTAGGTCAAGCCCTTCGCCATGAGCAAGCAACTGCAGCAGCCAGTAATTGAACTTTCAATGCGGATGTCGGCCGACGGAGTGATGCTTACATGGGTATTATCCTGATTCGCGACGATCCCGAACTCCGATGGTTGATCATAGACGTAGCTTCCAAATCCCTCGAAGAGCGATGCGTAACCAGCGACAACATATTCGGTCCCCCAGCCGATAGAAGGGATGACGTACATCCCATCCGACGTGTATGGGTTGTGTGACATCACATAGCATGAAATGTCGGCGTCGTTCGACCAGACGTGGATGCCAAAGTTATCCGCGATGCCACTCGATTGCATTTCCCACGCGAGCGGAATATTGAAAACAGCAGACGTGAATGGCTGGATAGAAAGGGAATCCTCAGTGCCGCCCGTGCGCTGAACATAGACCGTCGTCTTCTTCGGCGAGGTCACATAGAGTGCGAAGTACTTGCCAGCACCTCCCGCGCCGTAGTTATTGAGCAGCATGAACCAGCAATCGCGGCCGAGCATCGGCGCGTCGTGCCGGGCGTGTGTGACTGAGTGCGCGATGCGGGGATTCTGCGCCTGGATCGGCTGCACGAGCATGGGCGCGCCTGCAAACAGCGAAACGAGAAGGATACCGAGAACGGACGTGACGTGCTTCATTAGAAATACTCCTTGCACATAAGAACTGCTTGAAACCGCGAAAGTTACAAGAAATTCAACGAATATCTGCGTTGAGCGTCACTTTGGCCTAGCGGTCGATTACGATCTTGCCCGTCAGCACCTTCCGACCATCGGTCAGCCGATAGAAATACACGCCAGTGGGTAGCGCGGAGACATCGATCGCGCTTTGATCGACTGCCGTCTGCAGCACCTTGACTCCGAGTACGTTGTCGAGTTCGAGCCGAACCGTGCCCGGCCAGTCCGCAGGCAGCGTTGCGCGGAGATGATGAGCGTCTGTTTGGATGAGATACGCCTGCTCGGGTGGCGGCGCACTACTCGGTTCGACACCGGCATCGCACTTGACGATGATCGTCGCGCTCACATGTCCGATGAGGTGTAAGGTCCCATCTGAGTTCAATGTATAGGCAAATATAGTGTCGACATAGGTGCTATCCGTATTGAGCGGCGCAACGAACGTATCGGTGACGAAGAGTCTCTGTCCCGTCGAGAGTGTCTCAGACATGTTCGATGGATCAGCAACAATGCTTCCATTGTCGCGACCGACCGTCAATTTCAAGAAAGCTGGAGAGCTATGAACGATCTTTGTGATCGTGCTCGTCACCGTGCCAGCGGATACGATCACGAATCGGACGACGGCAGTGTCATTGGTTGAGTCCACGCATTCCATCGTGATCGTGGTGTCTTTCATGAGAATTGCAGGGAGGTACGCCACATTCCCGCTGAGCTCGTTGCAGCGAATGCCGGTTTCGTGCGGACCGATGAGCTGCCGGCTCAACACGCACCAATAAGTTGTGTATGGTCCCATGACATCCGGAGGTTCAGTCGTTTTGAATGTAATCGTAACCGCGTCAACACCTTTTGGTGGAATCGTAATAGGATTATTCCCTGTGGCCCAATGAGAGTCCATCGTTGGCACAAAGTGGATCGGATCATCCACCCACATGGAGTCGATTGTGATGGATTGAGTTGGCGAAGTATTCACAACCTCGATTGGTAAGGGGGATGTGGATGGAAAAGGCACAGCCTGACTCAGTAGTACCGCTCCCCAATTATGTCCAGTAATTCGGAAGTTCGGCCCGCCGCCTGTGCCTGCCAGGATGGCCTCTTGTGTCATACAAGCGTCACCAAACAGGAGTGTGTCACAAGCAAAATAGCCTTTGGCTAACTTGAAGCAAAGCTTGATGAGCCGCTTCTCGCCAACGGCAAGTGGCGAGATCACTGCGCTGTCGATCGAGAAGCCTTGATTGCCGAGCACGAGCTTCAGCGTAGTGAATGGGTACGGCGTTTTGCCGGTATTCACGAGCGTGTCGTACATGTAAGTGCAAGAGTCAGTAATGCTAACTCCAAAATCCTGCAATGGCGGCCCAACGTGCGCCGCCTGCGGCGTGTACGTGCTCGTGATCGTTGTATGGTTGCCGGCCATGTCGAACGCCGAGACGACAAGCATGCCCGGCTTTGTGATGTCGGGTACGAGTAAATCGTAGTATGATGTGGGCTTCGCAGTTCCTTCAACCCAGTTCGGATCGAGCGTGAAGCCCATATTATTGATCGTGTCCACGCGGATATAATAAATGCCCGTCGCATTCAGTCCGGTGTCCAGCAACGCCACATGTGCGGTGAAGCAAATGCCCGAAGTCACGGCAAGCGGGGGAGTCGTGTCCAGTGATACCACGGTTGCCGTTCCCATCGGTCCCGGCCACGCGTAGGACTCGTCCCAGCCGTAACCGTAGATGTACGCCCACGCGCCCGAATCGCTGGTAAGTAGATGTCCGCCGGGTTTGACGTTGGTAACGCGGTAGCAGGTATAAATGCTATCGACTTGGAATGAAGCAAATCCTACTGCGGACCGTCCATCGAAAACGACATGCTTATCGTGGGTCTTGGCAATGATGTTGACGTAATTCGTATACGGCGATTGATTCCCAATCGCAATCGGAGTCTGGAATGCAACCGACTTACCATAGTTCTCGACCGGACTTAAGACAACTTCCGCCGGATCGCCCTGACCATTCTGATTGTCCGGATATGTTGAGCTATTGATGTACTGCACGAGCAGAAATGCAGTGTCCGATGTCCACCGGCTGGCCTGATCGATGTCGTTCCGCCAGTACGTATCATACTTTTTGTGCGCGTTAAAGTAGACGTTACTCTTGGTCTTTGCGTCATACCTGTAGACGACCTGGTCCGGCTTTGTTGTGATGACAAGGAATGTGCTTGCGGTGTGCGACGCCAGTTGGGCCTGATAGAACGGGACCGAGTAATACGTATTGCCCCACGTCCGCGTTGGCGGGATGTAATCGAGCACGTGGTCGCAATAGGGGGAGTCGCACGGAATATTCGGGCATTCAGATCCCGCTTCAAGGCCGATTGGCTTATCCGAGGTGATGACCGTCCCGGTGAGGTCGTAGTTGTCGCAGTCCTGCGTGCATGTGCCCTTGTACTGCACCGCTTGCCCGGCATTGAGCATGACATTGTAAGTCGATCCTTTCGCGGCGAGCAGGCAACTGCAGCACCCTTTGTCCGAACTCTCAACGCGGAGATCGCACGTGGGCGTGATGCTCACGTGCGTGCTATCCTGATTCGCAACGATACCAAACTCCGATGGCTCATCATAGACGTAGGAGCCGCCACCCTCGTAGAGCGCGGCGTAGGCAGCGACGACGTATTCTTTCCCCCATCCGATCGTCGGGATGACGTACATCCCGTCCGATGTGTAGGGGTTATGCGACATCACGTAGCAGGAGATGTCAGCATCATTGGACCAGACATGAACGCCGAAATCATCGACGTGTCCGCTGGCGAGCTGTTCCCATGCAAGCGGGATATTAAAAACCGCCGATTGGAAGGGCTGCACTTGGATGGTCTTTGTTATGCCGCCGGTAATGTGAATATGGACGTTTGTCACTTTTGGCGAGGTCACGTAGAGCGCATAGTACTTGCCACTCCCTCCGGCGCCGTAGTTCGTGAGCAGGCAAAACCAGCAGTCGCGGCCGAGCATCGGGGCGTCGTGCCGGGCGTGCGAGACCGAGTGCGCGATGCGGGGATTCTGCGCCCGAGCCGGCGAAAATGCCGAGGGCAATAAAAGAACGAGGACCGCGAGAACGAATACAATGCGCTTCATAAGGGAATATCTCCTATATTTAAAACGCTCGAGATCGCTCGGGTTACAAAACAATCTTTGAATTCTTTTCGAAAACGCGCGTGCGCTCTGAATTCGCACAAATGGGACTCGCAGGTCCCGCCGTTCATGAACTCTCGGACGCCGCGAACTGCCGCCTGAACCGATCGGCAGACCACAGGCAAACATCCCAGAGGTCGCTTGCAGGCTGGCCAGTGGCCGGGAGGGTCGGCATGTAGGTCGGAGGGCCATATTCGGGGACGAAGGTCAACTCGCTCGCTCCACGAAGTTTGTGAGCCACGATCACGAGATTCCACCATGCCTCGTGACGCGTGAGGCAGCGCTCCCACTCCGGCACGCGCGGATCGGGGACCTGCGGGCCGTTCTCATAGCCAACGCGTCCGTGGAGATGGATCGCCCGCTCTGCCGCAAGCGCGATGGCCTGCTCGTGATCTTCGAGCAGAGACTCAGTGACGACGCACCAATGGCTGAAATCAACATTCAAACGAAGTTCTGGCAGCTCGCGGAGAATGGCAAGCGCATTCATCGGCGAGAAGAGCGGCCGGCGGCGGTGCGTCTCGTGTGCGATGGGGACGCCAATCTCTTCCTCGACACGCAAGCATCCCTCCAGGAATCGGATTTGCTTCACGTAGCTCATGGTATCGCGTCCGGCGTGTGCGACGATCTTCTTGGGGCCGAATTCAAGCGCCGCATTTACACGCCGCTTGAATTCCTCCTCATGGTCCGGACCTTCGGTGTAAACGAGGGAAACGTATTCAAACTTGTGCTCGCGCAGCAAACGCTTGAAGAGGGGAGTGTCCGCGATGTCCTGCGGCGCGCTCTCGATGCCATCATAACCAGCCGATTTGATCCGGGCGAATTGCTCTTCGAGCGAGCCAGTCATTCCCCAGAGGGACTTGTAAACTTTGAGTTGCATCTGCTACCAGGCGTATCCGATACCAAAGCGGGCGGCTGGATCGAATACGCCCCAAATCACCGGCGTATGGGAGCCCAAAGTCTGATCGCTGACCGTGTACATAGGGTATCGCAGTCCTCCTCCCAAATTTGTCGCGAGTCCAAATCCAAATATTTCGAGCGCGGCGCCCGGCAAGAACTGCGTTCCGATCCATAGCCCGGCATCAAGCCGATGTGTTTGGGTCGTCTGCGGATCAGGGTAGAACGTCGGATTATGGGAATAGCTAATGCTTGGTCCGATGTACAGGCCATCCATTGAGTGACTGAAGGGACGATAATCTAGCTCGAGCTCCAACCCATAGCTCCCGGATTGGAAGCTTGTGCGGATTGCTGGTCGGGCTGAGAATTGATCGTTCACTTTCCATGCGTACGATAGATCGAGATAGTCGACGGTCATGGATCCACCAATGGCAGCAATATGGGTAAAATCCTTCACGGCCACATCAGCGGTTGATACACGGTACATCCTCGTTGCGGATGTTCCACCGGTATCCTCTGGTGGATGTGGCAGCGTCGGGGGCGGAACAATGCCCTGCGATCGCGCAATGTGCGATACGAGAAGGAGTACGAACGCGAAGCGCAGATATCTCATAATGCCTCCGATTGGTGGTCTCTATGCCAACCTAAAGTTCGGACGGAAGATTCTGGGCGAAAAAAGACCCCGGAGTTACCGGGGTCTTTGAAAACATTTTGCTGGAAGCTACTCTGCGGCTTCTGCTTTCTTCTTCCGCGTTGCGCGTGGCTTCTTTGGCGCTTCCGCGTCGGGCGCTCCAGCAGGTGCTGCTGTTTCGGCAAGCTTCGCCTCGGCCGTCTTGGCCTTGTTGCGAGTCGGACGCGGCTTGGCCATTTGGGCCTTTGGCGCTTCCGGCGTTTCGGCCTCGTTGAAATCAACAAGTTCGAGCATCGCCATCTCGGCGTTATCGCCGTGGCGATAACCGAGCTTGATCACGCGTGTGTATCCACCGGCGCGTGTCGCAACCTTCGGCGCAACGACCTCGAAGAGCGCCTTGATCGCGGCTTCATCGCGGATGACGCGGCCGATCTCTCGGCGTGCATGTAGCTTGGCCGGCGCATCAGTTGCTCCAAGCGCGAGTGCGTTCTTGGCGCGCGTAATGATTGGCTCGACATACATTCGCATTTCCTTGGCCTTTGCCTCGGTCGTGCGAATTCTCTTATGCAGCAAGAGCGATGTCGCCAGCCCGCTGAGCAGCGCGGCGCGATGGCTCGACGTGCGCTTTAATTTTCTACCTTTTACTCCGTGTCTCATGGCGGTACTTAGTGTGCTTCTGCTGGTTGTTCCAAATAACGATCGACATCCATTCCGAACGAGAGGCCGAGCGAGTCGACGATCTTTCCGAGTTCGTCGAGCGACTTGCGGCCAAAGTTGCGGAATGTCAGCAAGTCGCGCTCATCGCGGCGGACAAGCTCGGCGATATTCTTGATATTCGCAGCGCGCAAGCAGTTCTGCGAGCGAACTGAAAGATGGAGCGAATCGACTTGCGTCAAAAGAATCTGACGAATGCGCTCCGTCTCGGTGTCAGCGATCTGGCGAACCGGCTCTTCCTCTTCGGGGCCGCCGAAGCGGACGAAGAGATTCACGTGGTCGCGCAGGATGCGACCACCAATTGTCGCAGCTTCTTCCGGTGTGATCGAACCATCAGTCTCGACTTCCAGGATCAATCGCTCGTAATCGGTCTTCTGTCCAACACGCGTCGGTTCGACAACGTAGCGGACATTAACAATTGGGGTGTAGATGGAGTCGATGGCGATCGTGCCGAGTGGCGCGTCGATCGACTTGTTCTCGTCCGAAGGGACGTACCCACGGCCATGTCCCGCACGCAGTTCCATTTGGACGCGCGAGGTGGTGGACATCGTGAATAAATGATGCTCGGGATTCAGGATTTCGACTTCCGGTGTGAATTCCTGCAGATCGCCGGCCTTGAACTCACGTGGACCGTGAACATCGATGAGGATGCGCGTGCTCGAAGATTGGTCCGAGCGAAGGCGAACGCCCTTGAGATTCAGGATGATCTCGGCCACGTCCTCGACAACACCTTTGATCGTCGAGAACTCATGGAGCACGCCTTCGATGCGCAGGTTGGTGAATGCCGTTCCGGGAATAGAGGAGAGCAGCACGCGGCGCATGGCATTGCCAAGCGTCGTGCCATATCCCTCTTCGAGCGGTGAGGCGATGAACCGGCCGAACGTCGGCGTCCGCGACGACTCTTCCAGTTCGATCCGATCGGGCATGTGTAGGTTGGTCATAAGTCGCTTCCTGTGGTTAGTGCAAAATTCGTGTTAAGGCGGCGATAGAATAATTTGAATCGATAAACCGGCAGGTCTACTTCGAATAAAGTTCGACGATCAACTGCTCGTTCGCATTCAGCGGAATGTCCGATCGCTCGGGCACTGAGAGGAATACACCGGACAAGTTCGCCTTATCGAGCGCGAGCCAACTCGGTACGGCGGCATCGCCGCGCGTCCGTTGCAGCGATTCATGCACGACCGCGAGCCTGCGGCTCGACTCCTTCACCTGGAGCGTATCGCCCGGTGAAACGAGATAGGATGGAATATTTACGATTCCGCCATTAACGGTAATGTGCCTGTGGAGCACAAGCTGGCGGGCTGCCTTGCGCGAGGGCGCAAGGTTCAAACGATAAACGACATTGTCCAAACGGCGCTCGAGCAACTTGACTAAGTTCTCGCCGGTGATGCCACGCAGGCGAGCGGCTTTCTCGAACGTGTTGCGGAACTGTGTCTCGAGCATGCCATACTGGCGGCGGACTTTCTGCTTCTCGCGAAGCTGGATTCCGTACTCGGAGACTTTTTGGCGGCGGCTTTGGCCATGCTGTCCAGGCGGATATGACCGCTTCTCGACCGGACACTTTTCAGAATAACACTTTGCGCCTTTGAGGAAGAGCTTCTGACGCTCCCGGCGGCAAAGCTTGCACGATGCATCGGTATAACGAGCCATGTTCTGTTAGTTACGAATTACGAGTTAAGGATTGCAAACGAGCAATCCCCGATCTCTTGCCTTCATCCTCCATCATGGTCTGACTGGAGTTTACGGCGAAAAAAAACTATACTCTGCGTTTCTTGGGCGGGCGGCAGCCGTTGTGGGGCATCGGTGTGATGTCCTTGATCGTCAGGACTTCGATGCCAGCCGTCTGCAATGCGCGCACAGCCGCTTCGCGGCCCGATCCCGGTCCTTTGATCAGCACATCGACCTTGCGAAGGCCCATATCGAAGGCTTCCTTCGCGCAACTTTCGGCGGAGACCTGCGCGGCGAACGGGGTGTTCTTCCGCGAGCCTTTGAAGCCCATCTTGCCGGCCGTGGCCCACGAAAGCGTGTTGCCCTGCATGTCGGTCAACGTGATCATCACGTTGTTGAACGTCGCCTTGACATGCGCGACGCCCTTCGACTCCGCGGTCTTCTTCTTCTTTGAACTTGCTGCTGTCTTTGCCATTATTCGCCATAGTGGGCGGGTTTTCCGCCCGATCATCATGGGCGGGAAACCCGCCCACTACAATTTCTTACTTGGTTGCTTTCTTCTTTCCTGCTACCGTCTTGCGGCGGCCCTTGCGCGTGCGAGCGTTCGTCCGTGTGCGTTGACCGCGAACGGGCAAGCCCTTGCGATGACGCAAACCGCGGTAGGCGCCGATGTCCATCAAACGCTTGATGGCCAGCGACATCTCGGTGCGCGCCACGCCCTCGACCTTGTACTCGGCCGTGAGGATCTGGCGCACGTTCGTGACTTCGTCTTCCGTCAGGTCGGCGATAATCTTATTATCCGGAATGCCGGCGGCTGCCAGAATCTTGTGGGCAGAGGTTTTGCCGATGCCGTAAATGTAGGTCAGCCCGATGACGGACTGCTTGTTCTTCGGAAGATCGATGCCTGCTATTCGAGCCATTCGTTGTGTTGCTGAGATGCTGGTGGGCTTATCCCTGACGCTGTTTGTGCTTCGGATTCGTCTTGCAGATCACGCGCACGACGCCCTTGCGGGTAATTACCTTGCAATTTTCGCAGCGCTTCTTCACCGATGCCTGGACTTTCATGGTCGTGCTAAAACTTACTTATACCGATAGGTAATACGTCCCTTGTTCAGATCGTATGGCGAAAGCTCGACGGTCACCCGGTCGCCCTGCAAGATCTTGATGAAGTTCATCCGCATCTTGCCGGCGACATGCGCCAAAATCTTATGGCCGTTCTCGAGCTTCACGCGAAAGCTCGCGTTCGGCAGTACTTCATCGATTACGCCATCGACCTTGATCGCTCCTTGTTTCGCCATTCAGTCTTTTTAGACGCACCGATGGTAGGTACGGGCTTCACAAATAATTCAAAAACCGATAACCTCTTGGATTTCAATCGGTTGTCGCTGTTTTCGCTTTGTTTCTCGATAAACGAGAGTTGTGCCGTCCCGCCGAAAGTGCGGCCAAGTAACCGAAAGAGGGGTGCGAATGTTCCGGGGAATTCGAATCAGCCAAATTCTCCCAAAATGCGCCGGGGAACGCGCATCCCGGAACCTCTCGGCGGATTTGCTGCTTGACACATGAGCATATCCTTTCTGCGTGGCTTTGGGTCAGCCAGGCGTTCCTATTTTCTGAGCACGGTGGGTCATTGTTCTATGAGTGCAACGGTTCTAAGAGTCTTTTCCCGTTCGATTGTCATTCTTCTCATGACAAGCGTCTTCGCGCGCGAGGCGAAGGGCACTTGGAAGGTTTTGTTCACGAACCCCAAGAGCATTTCGTACAGCTTTAGCAGTGGTTTCTTCTTTGACGAGAAGACTGGCTTCATCGGTGCCGACGGAAGACAAGGGGTGTTCAAGACCATAGATAGCGGATTCACCTGGGCGCTAATTCCTCTGACTCCGGCCCCTGTGTCTTCCCCGGGCGTTATTCCCATTCCCATTCAGGACATCCACATGCAGAGTCGCTTGCATGGTTGGTTGACTCTTGAAGATGCGGTCGGTCCAGCAGTATATGAAACGACCGATGGCGGCGATACTTGGATTGGAACGAGCTACCGTGGCGATTGCGGGAGCGTCTATCAGACTCCTGCGGCGGTGATTGTTACAAATCGAGGGATCGGAGGAGGTGGCGCTGTCTCGATGGATTCCGGCAAGACGTTTACTCATCTCCAGATACTTGATTCGACGAATGGAATTGCTTTTGTGGATGATTTGCACGGAGTAGTCACTGGCTTTTTCGATACCACCTGGTCCCGGACCGCCGATGGAGGCCTGACGTGGCAGAAGTCATGGAGTGCAATCCACAACGAAGCATGGAGTGTTTATGGCGCTTCCGGTACTCCAAATTTTTACGTTGCGGGAGAGAACAATTGGGCGATGTCGCCCCTGAACGAGAGTTTTGTTGTCCGTTCTACGGATTACGGCGCAACTTGGAGCAAGCTCACCAATCTCCCATTTCGCAGCACCGGGCATATCGCCGGTGTGGATGACTCTGTGCTCTACATTCAGGCGGCCAGCGATGACGACAATCTCTCGACTGGCCCACTGTCGTTTTATCGTTCAACCGACCGTGGCCGGATATGGTACTCCGTCGGAGGACCTTCGCGACGTTCCGACACTCGCTTCATGGTTCTTGGGGATCGTGGAGAAGTCGTGATTGCGTTCGA
>JADGPZ010000009.1 GCA_017882165.1 Candidatus Kapaibacterium sp. | reverse complement strand
CTTCACAAACCGCGCGCGGCGCGGCGCACCATTGGTGCTGCCACCATCGCTCACGTAATAGACGCCGGCGGGAAGGCGGGAGATGTCGAGCGTGTTGCCAGTTCGCGGACACTCACGCGAGCGGCCAAGTGCATCGAAGATTTCTATGTCCTTACCCGCGCCGTCAACCGTTATGCTTGTCTGCCCTGGATTAGGAAGCACAAACATCAGAGCGGAATTCGGCGCAAGACTTTCAGCCACATCGCTCGTAGCATCCGGATCGTAATACCACATGAATGGGCTGTTGTGGCTCCATGAAGCAATCCATCCGTGACGCGCGTTTATGAAATGCATCTCCAACAGGGTATCATCAATAAATGTCGTGGAGTCGATGGTCCAGCTAAATCCATTATCGGAGCTATACGCGATCTTTCGGCAAAGATCCTGCGGAAAATCAACTGTCGTAGGACTAACCTTTACTTCGTAGTATCCCCCCTGACTGACCATCGCCCACAGGATACCAGTCGATGGATTGGCCATACGCCACACAAAATTCTCGCCGATGTTCTTTCGAAACGTCGAATTGAGCAACCATGTGGTTCCATAATCGCTGGAGTACGCAAAATCCACCCCGCTGGATGTGCCGAAACAGAAGACTTCTCCTGTCTTCGGCCGGATATTGATATCCACAAACACCGGCTGGAAGCCTATCATAGTATCGGAGAGGTGTATTTCCAGCCACGAGGTCCCACCGTTCGTTGTATGCAATAGAATGTTCTCATTTTCTGCCGTTCCCTTTGCTGTCCATACGTCGTTGCTGTCGACGATGTAGCCGATACGCATGAGCTGCCTGTGATGAGGGACGGGAGACAAGACGTACGGCGAGCCATACATCGCGGAGCTTTGCCAGCCATCGTGGGTCACAATGATTGCGACCGTGTCCCAGAAGTCGTTCGGATCATACCAGTTGACGTATTCCACAAGGCGGAAACCGTATGCTGTATCATACATTTTTTCTGCGAGCGAAATGTATGCCCCGTAATTGACTTCCTGGGAATCTGCTACTGGAACATTGTAGGCGCGAACCTCAACAGACCGAGACGGCTTAATTGAAATAGAGTAGGCACTGCCGTGAAAGAACCCATAGTGCGGCGCGGTACACTCCAGACTATTGAGAGTGGACTTCTCGCCTCCAAACGTTTTGAGGTCTGTATCCAGCGCCCAAGTACGACCGCCATCGGTTGTCGAGCTAATGAGGCCGTGGACGGAAATGCATAAGCCGTTGAGACTGTCCCGGAAGCCAAAGTCCATGGTGTTATTATTTCGTCCCCCTCGATCGGCTTGCGTTAACGCAACCCGATGCCAATGCCCCGGAATGATTTGAGCGTGGGAAGTATGGGCCATCGCTAACGCAGCGAAGACCCATAAGAAGAAGTAAACGTTACGACATGCTATCATAGTCTCTCCAAATGTTGCATTTAATGGCATGGTGGCACTCTAAGGTGTAGGCCCTGGGTACCATTAACTCCGCATTCATTGTTAGCCGTATCCCAGTCGAAGACCAGCATATCGCATGCGTCGAGACCGCAGGTAGTGATTTGAATGAAATCGCCTGTGGCTAGGCAGTCAGCCGAAGTATTGGCTGAGTATGTAACAGAGCTTGGGGTGTTCTGAGTCACGTGCCATTGGTGATACGATGGATGATAAACCACAACGCAGCATGTAGTAAACGGTTTCCCATCTTTTGTGTGCATTGTGATCGAGCAGACGGAGGAAGGGCAGCAGTTTCTTATGTCCCAGGTGAAGCAACCTTCGGGGCAATCGCACAGGTGATGATTCGTATCGATTCCGACCACAAGGCAATTGTCGCATGTTAATAACGGATTACAAGGCGGCAGTTGCGAATAGCCCTTGTCCGCGAAAAGGAAACTGCTGATCAACACCAGCGTGGTGACCGCAACAGCCGCGAAGCGTCGAGAATTCAATTCCATCATAGTTAGTGTTAAAAAATCGTGATTCCTCGGCTTGTTACGAGCCTCGGAATCGATACCCAAATCAACGGGGCCGGAGCCGTAACCGCTCCGAGCCTCGTTTTTTATTGATATATTCCGCATCAATTTAGTTTAACGCGAAGTAAGCCAAAATCTGTGGCAGCGAACAAGGTGCCATCCGCGAGCACTTGTAGTTGCCAAAATATGGTAGCCTCGCAATTCGGAATGAGTTGCCAGGTCAGACCTTCATTACGGGTTAACTGCAGCGCGGAAGAATCTTTCGACCTTGTGTACCCGCCGTAATTGCCGACCCAAATCGTTTTCGGATCAGACGCATTTACCCCGATCCCCCAGATTATGAACGGGCACTTTATTCCCCGCCATTTGTCACCGTCATCTTCGGAAAGATAAATGCTCTCGCGCGTTCCATGAGGGTCATTAGCCAAACACGCAACAAGCCGATTGCCCCACTTCGTCACGAGCGGAACTTCGCGGTTTAGCTCTTTCGTGGGTCGCTGAAAGCATTTGCGCCATGTATGCTCCTGTTCTGTCTTACAATAGATCGCCGGCGGCCGAGAGGTTGAAACATAAAATTCTTTTCCTGAGCGATCGCTGGTAATAAGCAGCGAGCAAACCTGATCGGGTTTTATTGAATCGAGCTGACTCCCTTCCGGCGCCCACATAAAGCCGCTGTCATCGGATCGCATGAGATTGAATGGATTTTCCGCAGCTGCATACAGTGTCCCTGTTTCAGGGATGAACGAAGCGCAATTGCCAGCACCCGTTGAAGGCAGACTCTCGCAGAATGTATGTCCCGAATCCGTGCTCAAAAAGCATTCGCCATAACCGCCGTTTGAAGCATTGATAAATATCGTTCGCCGGCTAATCGGAATAATCTGTCTGATCAACTTAACCGTCGGAAGCTTGCCAAGGAGAACCCAATTCTTTCCAAAATCCGAGGAAAAATAGAGTCTGTTTCGGCTTCCGGCATAAATTTCTTTCCCGGTGGTCGAGACGCAAAAACCCTCGACGTGATCCCAATACAATCGATCAACCTGCGCAATTGGCCGTTGCGCGGACGTTTGATGTGTTGTACCGGCGATCAGCAACAGGCTTGCAAGTCTAAATGAGATCAATAACAGCGACATTTCAAAAAAGCAGACGACATGACTTTGAACTGAAGAATGAAACGATGCTGGCATCGATCGTTTGATCTCCGCCATTCAACCATCACATTCCCTTGTACCAATATAATCGATTCCTCGAAAACCTGTTTACCGATAATTTACCGGCCATCATTTTTTTCGGATTTATTTTTATCATCATTCGGGGTCGAGTCTTGGTTCTTGGGGGGGGGGGGAGAAAACCAAGCGAAACGGCTCCTTCCTTCCCACGCTGGCAATCTTCCGGATCTTCGAGGCGTGGTTATAGACGGTCTGCTCTTTGAGTCCGAGCACAATCGCGATCCTCATGTTGGTCAATCCGTATTCGGCGAGCGCCTTGATCCTGGCGCCCGTGAGCGATAGCTCCGGATACTCCTGCAGCAACTCCCGGACGCGCGCCTGCAACGTGCCGCCCGAGGCGGCATCGTGTTGTTCCCATCCCCCGCCCGAGTGATCGCCGGGCGCTCCATTATTTGAATCGAAATCACCGTTCTTCATCTCCGCTCAGTACATTGATAATTATACATGCCATGGAACGACCCGCGTGTGTTCCACGCGTTCTCGTTCGACCATTTTTTTCGCATCCAACTACCAATGTTTATCTTCCTCGGGATTTCGAACCGCTGGAGGCGGGCGGAAGAATGCAATGCCAAAACTCGTAGGAGCGAGTGTGACACGCGGAATGAACGACACGGCAGCCGAGCGATTTGTGCCTCATCAGAAGCTCGAATTCATTAGTGTGCTATCGCGAATTTGCACAGTCCTGATGCGCCTCCGAGCGTGGCAATTGCGGTATAGGGACCGGTCGTGAGATTCGAGAAATCCGCCGTCGCGCTCCACGTATTCATCGCACCTGCGGAGACATCCTGAAGCTGCTCGACCGTCCGGCCGGAGGCATCACTGATGACAAGCGTGGGACTCGATCCGTCATCCGCAGTCTGTTTGGAAGTGATCGTAAAGCGAACGAAGCCGTTCGAAGGATTCGGCGAGGCCGTGACCGCGAGCGTGTTCTTCTGCTGTGTGCGCCGCGTGAAGCGAAAGCCTGCCATCGGGTCGCGGATTGTTTGCCGGTAGCATCGATCCGAGCCGAGCACATAGACCGTCCGCGCATCGGCGAAGGCAATACTTTGATATGAACTGCCCGGATGCGAGAAGAGCGGCTCGGGCGCGACCATTCGCCACCACCGGCCACGGTTCTGCGTCATGAACACCATGCCGCTATCGCCCACGGCATAACCGGCACTATCATTGACGAAGCGAACATCATGCAAGTCCTGCGCTCTCGGCACGAACGAGCGGTGCCACGTGAGGCTGCTGTCCGCGGTAAACATGAGCGCGCCATGCGGGCCGCACGCATAGCCGCTTTTGGAAGAGGCGAAGAAAATCTTCTTCAGGTTCACAAGCCCGCTTGTCGTGGTTGCCCACGTAGCGCCGCCATCAGTTGTGAGATAGACCGTGCTCGTGTCGTGATAGATCGTCGTGTCGTGCGTGATGTTATCCGTGAGCGTTGTTGTGTCGAGACGTGTGATGGAATCCGCGATGACGTAGCATGTATAGGGATCGGGATAGCTCGCGCTCGTGGCATGCTCGCCGGCGCGGAGAGGCAGCGCACGCGAAGTGACGGACTCGAAGCTCGTCGTCGTAAGATACATCGCGGAATCGGTGAGGATGTAGATGTCGCCGTTCGGCTTATTCCGCCAGCCAATCTGAATGATGGGACGCTTCGCTCCGAGCATTGAATCGAGCCGATGCGTGGAGTCGCTTCTCACAAGTGCAAGCGAACCACTGGTATCGCCAACAAGCGCCGACGTATCCGAGAGCATCAGCATCGCACTCGCTACGCGCAGACCTGTGCGGACTTCCTGCCATGTTGTACCGGAGTCGTGCGTGACGTAGAGGAGGCTATCGCGCAGGATTGCGCCGCTGGCAGCAGTGAAGAAATCAACAAGCCGCGTGGAGCGTGCCGACCCCGGCGCGCTCGCTGACGCGCCCGCAGATGAGAACGGCGCTCGATGCAACCGCCGCCAGTGCTGCTTGCTCGCGTCCGACACATACACTAATCCCGGCGCGCCGACCGCATAGCAGACCGAATCGACCGTCGCAGTTGCGAGAATGGTATCGCCTTTTGCCGAAGGGAGAGGAGGCTGGGAAACCCAGCCACTACTGTAGTGGCGCGGTTTCCGCGCCTGGCCGCTTCCGGCATCCACTCCTCTCCACGTTCGCCCGGTATCGTGCGAGACGAGAACGGCGACGCTATCGTAAAATGCGAACGCCGTATCGCCTGCGCGCTCGATCCCGGTCAGGCTCGTGAGCCCATGATACACCCGATGCCACGTCGCGCCGTGATCGCTGCTGCGGAGAATATCACCCGGCTCGCGGACCATGACGAGCGCGCCATCGCTCAGACCAGCGATAGCAACAAACGCCTCTCCGCCAACCGGCTCCCACGATTGAGCCAGCGCCAGCGATGGAGCAATCGCCCACGATGCGCCGATGCTGCCGAGAAACGAGAGACCTATGAGAATTGCAAGCCGCCGCATATTACAATGAACAGCGTCCCGCCCGCCCTCACTCCTTCACAAACCGCGCGCGGCGCGGCGCACCATTGGTGCTGCCTCCATCGCTCACGTAATAGACGCCGGCGGGAAGGCGGGAGAAAGTCTAGAAAGATGTAGGGTCGAGTGCTAATGATGCTCCGCGATTTTGATTCCATACTCCACATCTTCATCCTTCCAACTGCTGCCCATGTAAGAATTCACAATTCTACCTTGCCTGTCGATGAGGACGCGCGATGGAACCACTGTGATACCGTAATTCTGTGCAGCTTCACTCTGCCATAGACCCTCCGCATAGAGATTGATGCCGGCCAGATCATGAGTGCTGCAGAACTTCTTCCATTTCACATAATTATGATCCTCTAACGAAACGTTCAAGAACACGAGGTCAGTGTCGCCTGAATGTTGACGCTCGAATTCTTCGGAGCGAGATAGCTCGTTCAAGCACGGACCACACCACGTCCCCCAAAAGTGGACGAGAACTGCCTTCCCACGGTAATCTCGAAGAGTCTTCAATTTATAATTTGAGTCAGGCAGCATGAGATTATAGGCGGATGAACCCGCTTTTCTGTGGAGGAGAATCGACATGCGGTTCTCCAGAATCTTGCGCACATCCGCACTCCCTCGACGGACACGTATCGTGTCCAACATGCGCTCATAGAACTGTAACAACTCCTCTGGAGGCACTGAAGACGCCGTTTCCGCAAGCCGAATAAACGCGAGGTCGCGAGCGAAGCCATTGAACTGCATAGCAATCTGGAACCTTGCTTCGAGACCATAGTGACGAGACACGATTGAATCAAGCCGTTTCAGTCGATTATACCGCGCCTCAAGAATAAATGAGGTTATGAAAGCAAGATCGATCGGGTTAAGCTGCTCACCGCGGAAATTAAGGGTAACAGTGTCGAGCCAGCGGCCTGGATAAGATTTGCAGGTGGGAAGAGCACCCCGCTCAACTTGATTAGCAAGCGCTGCCATCGCGAATGTCTCAAATAGTTGGGACCACCTGCGTAAATCCCGCACAAAGTATGTACGCTCAGGAAATTTTGTGTGAACCGAGACAGCCAGTGCATGTAGATGCTGCGAAATTGCCCTCGCTGAATCCAGATACTTGGAAATTCCTTGGCAAGACGTATCCTTTAGCGGGTCCAGAGTAGTGGCCTTCCCTCCATAGTAATAATAATAGTCGTTTGCGACTGTGAACGCTCCAATCCTATCATAGAGAACCTGGAGTATGAATGCACCGGGATTTCTTTGGATGACTATGCTGTCTCCCAGCGCAAAGGAGCCATAAGCCACCGGCATTTCACCTACCTCGACTGAATACCAGTAATTCGGATTCGGGGCAAACCTGAATCTAATCACGCCTCCGCTATCCACCAACGTGGAGTCGACGATGCGCCGGCGAAGGTTGAGAAACTTGTTCTCGAGAAGGTAAGCCCAAAGACCTCCGGACTGATTTGTCCGCACCTCAAGAGACGCGAGATGTATGGATCGCGTGTTACTGCTCGGAATTTGGCTCGAAGCGTCATTACTAGTAAGCGCAAAGAGAAGAGCAAGAATGACTGAAGCCTTAACTATGTTCATAACCTGACTCAAATTACTTAATCTAATGATACTCCCCGCCGCTCCAGAATGAAGCAGCGGAGAGCGTTACACAACGGTTCAGAATTAATAGAAGTTACCAAGATGGTTTGCACCGTTATAGAGATTTGATGCCTGGGGATTACAAGGACATATGATGGTCGCTGAACAATCCGCAGGACAGGTGTCCATCCCTCCGGTTCCACAAGAACAATGGACTGACTGATTGTCGTTGATCTTGAGAAGCCCTGCTGGACCGCTGGTGACTACCACTTTTACGATGATGGACGAGCACGAATCGCTGCTGCCTTCGCCAACGAGGTAGTATGTGCCGCCAATTGGTATGATACTAACGCTGGATATGGTGGCATTGTGAAGCGAATCATCGGCATCGTGATTGAGCTCGTCGGTGAAGGCTGCTTCGAGTACGCTATCGGCGACTGTCAGCACCCCATTACCATACTGGTCAACATAACCGATCGATGTCTGCCCTAAGGTCAGTGCGAAGCTCTTGCTCGCTGGTATTGTCAACGCGAGCAGGAGTCCTGCCAGCGCCAACATTCGTAATGGAATTCGATTTTTCATAATACTGTTCCTAACTAAGTTACAAGATCCCAGCCGGTTGCGTGCCAGGGGTTTTGAAGCATCAGCCGGGCCGCAACCACCGGCTTCTTTTTCCGCTCCCGCCGGCAAAGCCGGCTGGAGCTTCAAAAAAACTTGTTTGGTGTTCGCGCTCATTGGCGGACGGGGGAATTCGTCCCGCGTTCATCTGCGATCTCGATGAAGCTAGGCGATTGCCAGATGACTTTGACCCACACGCCGCTTGCGAGTTGTACGTCGCCGGAGTTCGGATATGTGACGGCAACGCCGTTGACCGTGACCGACATAGCCGTAAAGCAGACGCTCTGCTCGTAGGAGGCGGTCGTGACTACATTGAAATCGGCGTAGCTGCTCGCGCCACTGATCCTCACATTGCCGATGGAGTCCGATGAGCCGTTATCGACTGTGAAGGTGTAGCAGTCGGGAAAGACCACCCCAGGACTCAGGGGCTGGGCCAGCACCACCCCCCAGCCCCCTCCTCTTTCAGAGGAGGGGGAGTTGAGAACCACACCCGCCGTGGGGGGAACGGGCGGGAGTGTAGAAGTTGGAGGAGGTATCGGACGAAAAGCGGTAGTTAATACGGCCAGCGAAAGAACGATTAGTATTTTTTTCATGATGCGATTGGTTTATGGTTTTGAACCAAGTGATCTTACTCAGCCACAAAAATCGCTCGTCATTGCCATAAAACCTCAGACAGAAATCGCACTTTTCTCCCGCGTGTTTTGGTTCTGATAGACAACACTATTCGCTCTTATGCCACAGGAGACCTCAAAAACGCTGATCGAGACGGTAGAACTGGTCCATTTTTTCCAAAAATTGGCGCCAAAAAAAGTTTTAGCCCGGTTCGAGGATTCGAGTGACCGCGCGTTCTCGCTCTACTCCATCCTTGCCGATGCGCCCCATGCCCTCACCGACGACGAGGTGAAGCAGCGTGCTGGGATGACCCAAGCGGAATACCATCGGGGGATGTGGAAGCTAAAGTCCGCGCTGCTCGATGCGCTACTCGAACTCGATCTGTCGCGCGGCAACTATTCGGATCTGGCACAGCGCCTTTTTGCGCTCGATCTCGCCCATGCTCGCGTCCGCATTCTCGAACGCTTCTCGGCGATCTACAGCGCGAATGCAGAGGCGAATGCGTGGCTGAAAGAGGCGATCGAGCTCGAGCAGTGGCGTGTGGCACTATCACTTCTTTCGCCGATTCTGGGTTGGGCCTCGCTCTCTGGTGATGTAGCAGAATACGATCGTCTTCAATCCGAGCGACAGCGTTTCATAACTCTGCAAACCGCAATTGACGATGCCAGCGAAGCTTCCGACCGCGCCACGATGACATTCGCGAAGAGCGGCGCCGAGCATCCGGAAATACGACCGATGCTCGATGCGGCCATCAAACGGCTTACGCCCATCGCCCGCGAACTCGGCACGTTCACGTTGCAGGAAAAACTCCTTCTGCTTCGCAAGCGGGCCGCGCAAGCAACGAATGACTACCGGGAAGCGCTTGCGGTATGCGACGAGACGGAGACGTTGCTGCGCGATTATCCGTTCTTTGCGAACCGTTCGCGGAAAAGCCGCAACGCGCTGTCGCGGCTCATGTGCTCAGTACAAACGGGACAGGTTCAGCGTGCGGAACAGGTGGTGGCGTCCAGCGGCGATTTGTTCGACGCGGGAGATCAGAACTGGCACACGTTTCAGGAGTGGCACTTCATCCTGCACATGCACACGGAGGATTTTGAGAAAGCACATGCACTCGTGCTGGAGGTGATGGGCCACTCGCGCTTTGCTTCGCAAACGGAGACGACCCGCGACAAGTGGAATCTCTTCCAGATTTATGCCGCGCTCTTTACGGCGAGACCCGTGCCCGGCGAGAAGAAGCCCAAGGAGGAGAAGACCGGCGAACTGCTGCGCCATCTTATGCGGCAATTCCCAAGCTTCAAGGGCGATTACGCGGGATACGGAATGGCCGCAGTCGCGCTCGAAATTCTGATCGTTCTGGACCGGCGGCAAGACCATACCTATATATTCGAGCGGATCGAATCGCTCACACAGTATAAGTCGCGTCATCTCAAGCGGGGCCATGAAACGCAGAGCAATCTGTTTATCTCGCTCATGCAGCTTGTGCCTCGGTACGATCTCGATGTGGCGAAGATCGCGAAAGCCGCCGCGCCGATCGTGAAGCGGATGGTGGCGATCAAAACGATCGACAAGTATCAGGCGCAGCAAGTGCTGCGGTACGATATGCTATGGGCCAAAACGATGGAGCTTCTGCCGGCGTATGTGGCGTGGCTGCGAGGCACAGAGTGGAAGACCAAGAAGAAGGTTGTGCGGCGGAAAACTGTGGCACGACGGAAAATGAAAGTCCGAAGGAAAACGTGGGCAAAAAGATCCTGAATTATTCCGTAACAATTCACCGGTTTCGGAGTTATATTGTAGAGTAATCTATGGGCACCAGTTGCTACAAGAAACGGTTAGACGGCAGATTGGGGAGAAGTGGGCGCGTTCATGAACTCTGAACACAAATGAGAAATCAAATTCCCTTGCGCTGTCAGAAGGAAATGGTGGAATACTGGCTGGAATCGGCAAATCGCGGCGTGGACGCCCAATGCGTGCCCTTGGGAACAGTATGGGGTTTGGAATTCATCAGGAATATTCGTAATTTCGCGTGATGATTAGCAGGTCGATGTGTTAATCCTCGGGCTGGGAATTTCCCGGCCGTCCTCAACAGCTTCAAACGTTATGAAACTTAGCCGATCTTCTTTCCGCAGTCTCGCCCTTCGCGGGTTACCGCTCCTGGCGGCCTGGTTCTTACTCATCACCGTCTCGGCGTGCCGTCATACCACGCCGACCGAACCGAATCCGACGCCGAATCCGGATTCCTGCTGCAATGGCATGATTGCCTTCCATGTGCAGGACTCGACCGGCGCGCCGATCAACGACGCGACAATCTCGCTGACGGGACCGAACAACGTCTCACGCACTGAGATGACGAATGGTGACGGCAACGCGCATGTCGTGAAGCTCTGCCCGGGACGCTACGTCATCCACACGTCGAAAACTGGCTACACGACGACGGAGTCTGTCATCGAACTGACGTGCAACGATACCACGCACCTGACAACGACACTTGGCGTCGCTTCACATGCGAATAACGATTGCTGCCACGGCCGGATCACGCTAATGGTCCACGACTCCGCGACGAACGCGGTGCTCGATGGCGGCTCGGCCACGCTCTACTACAACGGTCAGGCCCTGAGCACAAAGCCGATGTCCGCGAACGGGACGGTCTGGGACGGCCTCTGCCCCGGACACTATGCGATCGCCCTTACCAAGGACGGCTACAATAGCACACGCTCCGATATCGATACCCTGGGCTGCAATGGGACGCACACCGTGAACCGGACGATGTCGGCCCTTCATGGCGATTGCTGCAACGGAGTGTTCGAGCTGGCGGTGAAGGACTCGATGACGGGCCATGGCATCGCCGGCGCGACGGTCGCGCTCAGCGGCAATGGAATGAGCTGGACGATGACAACAGGCAACGATGGCGGCGTTCGATTTGCAAATCTCTGTCAGGGCGGCTATCACGCGACGATCAGTAAGGACGGCTATCCGCAGACGGTACTCGAATTCAAGCTTGGCTGCAACCAGGGACTTGGCATGACGAAGAGCCTGCTTGCGTATCACAACGCGGTTTGCGATACGGCATCGCTCGGCATCACGGTGAGGGATTCTATCCACCAGGATACGCCGGTTGCCGGAGCAACGGTTACGGTGTACCTGAACAATATTGTCGTCGCTCACGGCACGACAGACGATCATGGGTATTTCCTGACGCCGAGCACGTTGAATGGATCCTCGACGTACACGGTACATTTCACAAAGGACGGCTATCACGAGAAGTCGTTCACATGGCAGATCGGCGAGTGCTACACGCATACCGAGACGTTCTATTTGAGTCATCAGTAAGGGAGTCTGGTCCGCAGACACCGATCGACCTTCGAGAAGATCGTGCATTCCTTTGGTGGAATGCGCGATCTTTATTTTGGGGCGGGCGCATTGCCGTAAGTTTGTGGCATGAACATGGGAGATCGCAGTCCAGTCAGCCGAATCCACGATGCCCGCCGCTTGCTGCTCTCTGGGCATGCCAGCGAGGCGATGGAAGCGCTGAGCGCGATGGCATCGCCCACGATGGGCAGCGAGGGCTTTGCGACGTACCATCTCGTCCGGGCCGAGTGCTTCTACGCGCTACACCAGTTCGCCAATGCGAAGGGTGAGGCGAGGCGGGCGTTGGAGTTAGCGCCGAATTCTGTACGAGCGGAGATTCTGCTGGAGTTAGCACAGGAGATGATGGAATTGGACCGGATGATCCGGCCGTCGTTCCAGCTATCGGGTGCGGAGAAGAGTGAAGCTGGACCGGCGTTTGCTAAGAATCTTGGCTCATCCATCACGCCTCATCGTGCATCCTTGGATGACACTGCTGAAGAGGCGGCAGAGTATGAGCCCGGTCTTGTCAGCGAAACGCTGGCGGAGATCATGGTGCATCAGAGTAGGTTCGAGGAAGCGCGGAAGATTTACATCCAGCTCTCGCGGATGAGTCCGGAGCGGGATGAGTACTTCCATGAGAGGATCGAGGAGATGGAGGCGAGATTGTCAGAAGCCGGATCGCGCCGGTAGTCGAGCCTACTTCACGAAGATCAGCTTTTGGCGGGATGGATCGATGATGAGTCCGGAGTAGGTGCGCATGATGTCGGTGGCGAAGGTGCCGAGGATCGGGACAGAGAGATCGTGGTACTCCTTGGGCAGATCGTTGACACTGCGATGCGGGCTGCGACCGGCAAGGTTCTCGCTTATTCCAGAAAGCGTGCGGACTTTGAACTCTGCGAGCGATAGCCCAAGCGGCCGCTTGAGACCGGCCAGAGAATCCTTGACAAACTGGCGGTCGATGATGTCGCTCGTCTTCTTATCGAGAGCGCCCACGAAGATCTGGGAGAGCGGCTCCTGAAACGCGAGCTGCACGTGTCCCGGCTTGAATGGCGGCGCCTGAGCATCGAGCCAGATCGTCGGATAGTCGCAGTGACAGTAGGTAAGTTTAGCGTCGTCGATCAGCGGAAGCTGCATGATGCGCGCGTCGGTGTCCGAAACGTCTACCTGCGAGAACAGCGGATAGAACGTAACGGACTTGTTGGTGAAGTCGAACGCGGTGATGTACTGCTTGAACAACCCATAGCCGATTACGCCATCGAACGTGGTGTCGAAATTCAGATACTCCTCATGCGTGTGGGTCGGCGTCAGTGCTGCGTGGATCGTCCGGGTTTTCGAGAATACGAACTCGAACGGTGTGTTGCCGGTGACATTCAGCACGGTGTCGGGCGAAAGAAAGAGTCCATCGCCAGATAGATTGAGATTGATGAGGAATGCGCGCTCCTGGATGACGGTGTCACCCCACTCCATGACCCGCTTCGTCGGCATGTGTGCGAGGGTGTATCCTCCGGCCGGTCCCGGAAAAGTCAGGTGCGCGGAGCCGAGCGGCTGGACGTGCTGAAGATAGCGAGTGAGCGATGACTGCGCGTTTACCCATCCGCTTGCAAGGCAGAGGGCGAGTGCAACGATAGTGGCGAACGACCTGCGGTTATTCATTCTCTTCAATATTGACCAAACGAGAGTTAATATAGTTCTGGGTATGGAGCGTCACGAAATACAATCCGGCATTCAGTCGAGTGCCATCCGAAGCAACAGGATTCCAGGTCGTGCTGTACAATCCTTGCACGAGCGTGGAATCGGAATACTGCGTAATCGGATCACCGATGGCATTCTGCACGAGAAGGGTGACGGTGCCCGAATCCCGCAGCGCAAAACGGATGGTCAGCGCCGTATCGCCCGTCACGCGGTTGAACGGATTTGGAAACACGGGAAAAAGCGAATCGGGAAACCCTCCGCCCGCTTTGCCAAGCGAGAAGACGATCTGATTCCGAACCACGGGCGAATCCGTCGTGCAGCTTGCGAGCGCGAAGAGAATAATGAGAAGATAGAGCTTCGTCATAGATCAAAAACCAAAACGATATACTACGGTGAGTGAAACCCCACCGATATTGCCGAGTCCGCCACTTGTCACTGGATTCGCGAGATACGTTGCGACATGCACCGTTCCATCGAGCGCGGTCGAAGCGGTGAGCGGGTAGCTCATCCCGAGATCCAGGCCGATGCCCAGATTGTAGTAATCCTTTTGCGCCGATGCCTGACCCGTAACCGTCCCATCACTGGAAACATCGTATGTGCTTTGGACCGTCGCGCGCGCGAGCAGTGCTTCGACCATGCCGAACAATCGCAAATCTTGATCGCGCTGGCGTTCGAGATAGAACCGGACACCTGGCTCGACAGAGATCACGCGGATGGCAGTCCCCGAGATGAAATTCGCCTCGCGCCGCTCGTAGCGAATCGTCACGGGTGCGAAGGCCGATGGCGAAACCGGGACCATCACGCCGCCATACAGCTCCACCGGCACGCCGCCGAGATTAGTCGAGTAGTTCAACCGGTAACTATCGCGAAACGGAATGAAGCCGCCGAAACCGGCGAAGAGATAGGCGCCAGAAAGCTGAGCCGATTCCACAGGCGGCTGAGATTGGGCTTAGGAATCGCTCCAGCAAAGCGTGAGCAATGCTAACCCGAGAAAGAAAAGACCGAATCTACTTCGCACAAATAGAGAACACACCGAGGCGATAGCAGTTTCAGTACGATTCCTCTTTGTTCGGGAATGTGCCCTTCTTGATGTCCGAATCGTAGCGGCGGACTGCATCGCGCACGGTATCGGCAAGCGCGGCATAGTGGCGGACAAATCGGGGGTGAAATTCCTCGGTCAGTCCGAGCATGTCGTGCATGACGAGGACTTGCCCATCGCAATCCGGTCCCGCGCCGATGCCAATGGTCGAGACTTTGAGCGAGGCCGTTACCTGCTTCGCAAGTGTGGCCGGGATTTTTTCGAGCACGATGGAGAATACTCCCGCATCTTCGAGCGCCTTCGCGTCACGCTTGAGCTGCTCGGCTTCGGCATGCGACTTTCCACGCGTGATATAAGAGCCAAACTGGTGGATCGACTGCGGCGTGAGTCCCAGGTGTCCCATGACGGGAATGCCGGCTTCACTCATACGGCGAACCAACTCGCAGACCCGCTCGCCTCCTTCGACCTTCACCGCGCCAGCGCCAGCTTCCTTCATGATGCGCCCGGCATTGCGGAAGCCTTCATCGGCACCGACCTGAAAGCTCATGAACGGCATATCGCAGACGACCATCGCGTGCCCCGCCCCTGGCGTGCCCGCCCCACGAACGACAAGACGAGCGTGGTAAATCATCTCGTCCAACGTGACGGGGATCGTTGTCTCGTTACCCTGAATGACGTTCGAGAGTGAATCGCCGACCAAGATAATATCGGCGCCAGCCTCGTCGAATAACCGTGCGAATGTGTAATCATAGGCGGTGATCATCGTGATCTTCTCGCCGCGCAATTTCATTTCGCGGATGGTGCGCGTGGTTACGCGCCGCGTTTCGCGCTGCGCATCACGAGGGGATGTCTTCGGTGCGGAAGCGATCTTTGCGGCGGCTACGGGAGCGCCATTGGTACTTGTTCTTGGCATGAGAGCAGTTCACAAATCTCCGGGACAAATCGTTCGCGCGCGGCTTGGGCAGCTTCTTCGATGGAAATGGGCCGTCCACAGACATCCGCCAGCGTTGCGGTTTCGCGTTCGAGGAGCGCGCGCATCCGTCGCCGATCATCCTCGCTCATTCGGAGCAACTCCGGTAGGCGCAGATGGTCCTTCGTAAGCAAGATGGAGCCGTGCTGAAGCACGACTTCGCCGAACCTGCGCTGGGCAGAGCCGATAACTTTGCGGCCTTCGAATGTTGCCTCGTGCCGGGCGCTGGAGGCAAAGCAGGCGGCGTTGGTCAGCGTGCCCGGAGCGTATGCAGTTCGGATATTCGAATCGCCGCCCGTAAGGTCCAGACGCCGCGCGCCTAATGGCTCGAAAGCATTCAGCAGCGCCCTGACAATCAAATTATGTGTGCGGTAGATGCCAGTATCCGCCCGCATGATGACGGCATAAGTCAGCTCGTTCGCGTGCAGCACGGCGCGGCCGCCGGTCGGGCGGCGGACGACATCCACGCCGACGCTGGCACATGCTTCGAGATCGATCGCGTCCATCGACTGCTGGTATCCAATCGAGACGCCATGTGGCTGCCAGGAGTATAGGCGCAAGACGTTCGGTAGGTCCGCACGTTCGATTCGTTCGCGCGCAAGTTCCTCATCGCGCGCCATGTGCTCCGCTCCGGTTCTATCGAAGGATTCTTCGATCAGCCAAGTTTCGCGTGAGTAATCTTCCACTATCTGTCGACTGAAAGTTTGAGTGATCGCCGACCGAGCAGCGCTCCGGTTGTAGAGTGTGCCTCAACGGTGAGATAGGCAGCGCCAGAGTGCGGGAGCAGGTCTGCTGGCAACTTTTGCATTCCGCTTCCAACATCGGTTGTCCAGACGTGCGTGCCGATGAGTTTCCCGGCCGCATCGCTCACGGTAGCGCTCAACTGCATTGCCTGCGCTGCATCATAACTAATCGAGACACCATCCGCGCCCGCAGGATCGGGCCACAGACCTGTGATGCGGAACGGCTCCGCATCCCCGAGCAGGAACGACCGGATCGTGACATCGCCGCAGTCGTTTGCGTATGGGATCGTGAGCGTGAAGGGAAGTAGACTGTACGCGCAAGGATGCGTGACGAACGTGAACGTGGGTGTAACTGTCACCGAGGTGTCCATCGTCAGGTACGCGCGCATCTTGACGTTAAACAACAGCAAATTGTAGATACTATTCGAATCCGACAGCTTCGCGCCGCTGACCGTAATCTTGTAGGTGCGCGTCGGTTGATCCCAGGAAGTGCTGAGCGAGAACGGTGTGGTATCATGCGCAGTCACAAGTCCGCCGCTGGTATCGAGACCGGTCGGCTCGAAGAGATCGTTCGAGAACGTGAGCGCGAGCGTCCAGGCATCGAGTTCATGGACGCCGGCGCGGGGACCTTCGATCTTGATCGGAAGCCGGAGCGGAGCGACATCATTCGCGCTCGAAACAAACGTAGGCAGGAGCGCATGAAGGGTTAGCTCCTGCCGCAGGCGAAAGACCTGAACGTTCGCCGTGCCGATCTTGGCCAATTCATCGCTGCGACGCTGAATGAAGTGCAGTATCATCTGCTGCAAGCCATTCAGGGAATCGGGTGGGAAGCCGTATGCCAGATCGAGAGGATAGCTCCCACCGGCTGGGATGTTGATCGGATAGCTGAATGCAAGTTTTGGCGACATGGATAGGCCAGCCGCCGTTGAATCGAACGTGATCGTATCAATCCGAATTGCGACGGGAAGGGTATTATGGATCAGAAGAGAATGGAACACAGTGTCGCAGGTTCGGACGGTATCCACGAAAACCGTTGGAATGATTAAGGGGGCTGTCCGCACGAAGGCCCTCTGTACGATGACCGTGTCGAACTTGGTCATCATTCTGTCATACAGTGAGTATCGCGTGTCGTTGGAAAGATGGATGGTGTCAGCAAAGTCTCCCTCGTCATTTCCGATGAATGTTTCATGGATGGTAAGGGTGCTTCCGGGATAAAGCACCTGGTCCAATGTATCGGGAATCGAGGAATGGAAATGCGCTGTGTCAGTATGAGTAATGAGATAGAGTTGACCCTCAAGTGTGCCTGTGTTTGAAACAGTGAAGAACGTGTCAACGGGGGCAGGCGCCGACGTCGTAACCGTGATCGTATCAAAGTTGATTGTGCCCGGCGACAACGTGACGAGCGGCTCAACACCGGTGCCTCGGAGCGTCGCAAAAACTACCTGGTTCGCCGTGGTGTGAATCCGCAGAGCCATCGAATCCTTCCCGAGAGAGCGGGGCGAGAATTTAATAGGAATAAGCAAAACCGTATCGCCTTTGTATTGCAAGGTTACCTTCGAACCCGACGCTGGGGGAAACGGTGAAAGGTCCAATTGGAAGTCTGTCGTATCGGAGATGCCCCGAAATATGACTGTATTAACATAGGATGTGTCATGGACGACAGTGGTGTCGAAGTGCTGTACCCCCTGCACGATGGTGCTGTCGATGTGCAATGAATCGACAATCCGCTGCATCACGCTATCGACGGGAAGGCCCTTCAAGAGGGTGATGCTATCAATGACGGTCATCCCCCCGCCGGCGTTGACGATGCTGATGTTGGTCGCAACGGTGCCACCAACCCGAACGGCACCGAAGTCGTGGTCGGCTGTCGTAATGCGTGACCGGACGCCCTGGCCAATGAGCACGAGAGTCTTCCGGACAATCGTATCTGAAGTACGAATGCGGACAAGCTCAACGAACCGGCCTTCCTTTGTTGGTTTGAAGTGGACAGAGTCCTTGACCGATGCGCTCGGTCCAAGGGGGTAGTAGAGGAAGGTGTTTAGTGGCGCAACGCGAAAGTCTGAATCCCTGACGGAGTCTTGAAATATGACATCCATCAGCAGAACACTCTTGCTCGTGTCAGAATTGATGATGGTGAACTCGCTATCCGCGTGACTGCCGATCAGGACGCGACCAAAGTCAATCGTATCTGATTTCGGCACCAACGAAATCGAGACCTGACCGCACGCCGGCGCCGACCATCCCAGAATGGCCGCAAGCAGGAGTACGATTGGAGTTCGAAACTTCATTGCATCTGACGCCGAACGGAGAGCACTCGATGATTCGAAGAACTCCCCAGAACCATAACAATCCCAAAACGGTCAATTAGTTACAGCCGAACCCTCAGAATCTTGCCACGGCCAAGAGAGGCCGCCACAGAGAAAGTCCTATCAAAGAAGGAAAAGCATCAAAATCAACAAGGTTCAGAAGAAACGACATTGTTCCAGGTGGAACGGTTCAGCCTGCGATTTGCCTTTTGTATGGTTCCGGGTGAACGCGATCATCCACCGTGGATGATCGCTCATCCACATCACACAATCTGATCCTCATGGCCTCGGAGACCAGTCTTTCCATTACGATCATCGACGACGACGTCACGCTCTGCGAAATGGTGCGCGATACGCTCGCGCGGAAATTTCCCGGCACGACGTTCACGACGTACAACACCGGCGAGGATGCCCTCGCCCAGATCACGGACCAGCCGGACATCGTTGTCCTCGATTATCAGCTCGATTCCGTCCGGCCGGATGCGATGAACGGGATTCAGATCCTGTCAAAGCTAAAAGAACGCTTCCCGGAACTCCCGGTGATCTTCATGAGCGCGCAGGACCGAATGGAAGTGGCCTCGAACACGATCAAGTACGGCGCTTACGATTACATCGTCAAGGGCGAGACGGCCTTCCACAAGCTGGAGCTCGCCGTTCGGCAAATTGCGCAGATGCGCACGCTGAAAAAATCGCACGGCTTCCAGAAGGCGATGAACATGGTCTTCTGGGTGCTGGTCCTCGCGCTCGTGGTGTACATCGTTTATCTCCGGCTGCATTGAAGAAGCACGGTAAAGGGTATCGTTTCCAATACATGAGAAAGCAAACGTTACGGTCGGGTTTCGGGCACTATACCCTAAACCCTATACCCTATACCCTCATCTTGTTGCTGTGCCTGACGGGCACGGGTCGCGCGCAAGAACAAAAGCTTTTCGATAGCCTCCACGCCCGGCTTTCCTATGCCCACAGTGACACGGAAAAGAGCGACATCCTCCGCGCGCTTTCGGTGGCACTCGAAGAGACCGATACCTCTGCGGCATCGAACTACGCCGCCCAGTCCTTCGAGTATGCGCGCGCGGCGCGCGATGAAGGCCGCATGGCATACTTCGACCTCTTTATGGGAAAGCGATTCTCCCAAGCGGGACGCTACGATAGCGCCCGCGTGCGGCTCATGGCGGTTCTCAAGCGCGCGGAAACCGCGCAGGATACCGATTTGCTCGTTCGTGCCTATTCGCAATTAGGCTGGAACGACATGGAAATCGGCGAGTATCGGGAGGCGCTCGATTATCACCTTCGCGCCCAGGACCTTGCCGTTCGCTCGCACGACTCCGTGGCACTCGGACTCGCGTATAACAGCCTTGGCTGTCTTTTCATCGATCAAAAAGATCGCGCGAATGCGCTGATGTATCTCTCGAAATCGCTTTTCTGCGCCAAGCGCACCGGCGATCTTCGCACGCAAGCTGCCGTGCTGAACAACATCGGGCTTAACTACGCGGACACGAACGCCTCGCCAAACGGCATCCACAGCAGTTTGGATACCGCCCTTTCGAATTTCAGACGGAGCGCCGATCTCTATGAGACGCTCGACGATCGCGTCCAGCGCGCACGGGTGCTCGGCAACATTGGAGCCGTCTTCGAGCGAGAAGGCACGCTCGATAGCGCGCTCTATTATTACCGGCAGTCCGTCGTGCTTCACGACAATTCAGACGCCAGCTCAACATACACCGCCGGCGCCTACGCATCGCTCGGCAATTTCTTCCTCAGCGTGCGGCGCAACGATAGCGCATTCTATTATCTCAATCGCGCCAAGGATATCGACGAGCGTGCCGGAGCGCGGCGAGGCCTCTACGATCGGTACATGAGTCTGGCAAAAGCCTATGCGCAGACCGGCGACTTCAAGCAAGCCTACGAATACCTCGACAAAGGCACGGCCCTCCACGACTCCCTCTTCAACGGCGATAAGAGTCGCATCCTTGCCGATATGGAAGGCAAGTACCAGTCGTCCAAGAAGGAGGCGGAGATTGCCACGCAGGGAGAGGAGCTTTCGCGGCAGCGGCTCATTACATATGCGATCATTCTGGTTGCGATCGCGCTCTCGATCATATCCGTTCTCATCTATCGGAGCGATCGCCACAAGCAGCGCGCGAACGAAGAGCTTGCTCGCGCCAAGGACCGCGCCGAGGCAAGCGAACGTCTTGAGAAGCAGTTCCTCGCCAACATGAGCCACGAGATACGCACGCCGATGAACGCGGTGCTTGGCATGACGCGGCTTCTACTCGAGACCGAGCTGGTGCAAAAGCAGCGCGACTACCTCGAAGCCATCGCCGCTTCTGCCGATAATCTCCTCGTCATCATCAACGATATTCTCGACCTCTCGAAATTGCAAGCCGGCAAGATGGAGTTCGAGCGCGCCCCATTCCGCCTGCGCGAAGTGACGAATCACGTCATGGAAATCATGCGGTTCAAAGCCGAGGCGAAAGGGCTGAAGCTGATCATCGATATCGACGAATCCGCGCCGGATGTCGTCATTGGCGACTCGACCAGGCTCAACCAGATCCTCGTCAATCTCATGGGCAACGCGATCAAGTTCACCGAACAGGGATCGGTGACGCTCGCCGCGAGCGCGACTGCCATGGGGCCGGTCGTGGGCCAGGACCACACGATGGTCGTCCGGTTCGCCGTGCGCGACACGGGAATCGGTATCTCGAAAGAGAAAATCCACACCATTTTCGAATCGTTCTCGCAGGCCGAAACAGAGACGACGCGTAAGTACGGCGGGACCGGCCTTGGCCTGACGATCTCGCGCACACTCGTGGAATTGCAGGGCGGCGCAATTTCGGTTCAGAGTGAATTCGGCCACGGCTCGGAGTTCTCGTTCACCACGCCGTATGAAGTTGCGAGCGAGGAAGCATTGGTCCACGGCGAGGCCACCGCGCAACGCGTGAGCGATGCCATCGATCCGGCATCGCTCTCCGGCATCAATATCTTGCTCGTCGAGGACAACGAGTACAACCAGATCGTCCTTGCCGATACGCTCCGCAATGTCATCGGCGAAATGTCACTCGAGATTGCAAACAACGGACGCGAGGCGATTACGCTCGTCGAGCGGTTCGGATTCGATCTCGTCCTCATGGACGTACAAATGCCCGAGATGGACGGCATCGAGGCGACCAAACATATTCGCACGCACCTGCCGCGATCGAAAAGAGATGTGCCAATTATCGCGCTGACCGCCTCCGTCATCAAGAGCGAGATCGACCGCTGTTTTGCCGCCGGCATGAACGATTATGTCCCCAAGCCGTTCAGAAGGGACGAGCTACTCAGCGTGCTCGTGAAGTATTACAAGAAGAAAGCACCCGCCCACGTAGAAGTGCCGAAGGGACCAGAGAAGGCAACACGCCTGACGCAGGGCGGAAATAATGGGAAGGTAAACGCCATGAATGAGACGACACCAGTTGCTGGGCCACCCACCACAGACCTCGCAACACTCCGCGAGATCACCGGAGGCGATGACGCGCAGCTTAAGAAGTACATCCGTATGTTTTTGGATGGTGTACCGCCGCAGCTCGAGACCATTCGCATTGCGATCGATGCGAGCGACTTCGCCGCCGTCAAGAGGCAGATCCATGCGATGAAGCCGCACCTGAAATTCATGGGCATGAAGCACGCCGCCGGATTTGCCGAGTCCCTGGAGCAACACTGCGCCGAAGGCGCCCCCGACGCCGAGCGCGTCAAGCGCGAGTTCGCCGCCGTCAACACCGATTGCCTGCGAGCCTTCGAGGAGTTACGGGCAAAGCTGTAAGCAGAACCCCCGCCTTTTCAAGGCGGGGGGCAGGGGGTGGTTGACCCGTTACTCCTTCACTACCTTGATCGTCTTCACTTCTCCCTCCGGCACAGCGAAGCGGACATAATACGTCCCCGATGGAAGCGAGTTGCCGAGAGTGAACGTGTAATCCCCGTTCGTGGTAAAGACCGATGGCACTTGCGAAAGAACCTTCGATCCCAGCGCATCGAACACCTCGACCGTCAGCGTTGCTGGTATATTCAAGGTGTAAGCAACCATCTGTTCGCTCGCAAAAGGATTCGGCGAAGCAGAGATCGAGCCAAGCACGGTTGTCGGCAACGATGAGTAATTCACTGCGCCAGATTGCGGGCCAAGAAGGATCTGGAAGCCAATTTGCTGGAGAGTCGGAAGCGTACTGTCGAAGGGTGTTGCAAGCGTGTCCTTCACAGTGTCCTGCCACTTTGCATGCACCGCACCCCATTGGAGTTTCATCGCGCTCCGATAATACGATGCAGAGAGCGGGCATCGCCCAGTAGCAACTATGAAATTCTCAACCGCTATTTTGCCTTTCATATCATCACCCCTCGGGCCAGTGGTGTAATTGAATGTTGAAAGCAGATCATCCACAGCTGGACAAAAGTAATTAGTGTCCGGACTTAGATAGAGAATGCTGAAAAGCCATTCCCGGAAGTTGAGCCACTCTGTGCCAATGCCGCTCTCGGCACCATTGAGATGGCCGAATGCGAAGGGCATTTGTTTGGCGAGATACTGATGACAGTTCTCGATCACGTACCTCAGCGTATCCCGAGCGGTGAGATAAGCTCCCTCCCCTTGATACTCAGTCCCATCGACATATAATTGGTAGCAGGTTGAACTATCAACCGCGGAAGTATCGACCACTATGGTTTTGGAATCACGAGGCAGCGATCCACTGCCGAGATCAGCGGCCTGGACGCAATTGCGTATCACTACGCTTAGAAGGAAGACTGCAAACGGTTTCATCGACTTCATGGCTTATCGGGTGAGGTCCCATCCTCCCAAATGACTATTTCCGCGGGTTGACTGTTTCAGGAACACAGCAACATGCAAAAGGTCTCGATAGAAGCCCACTCGCTCACCAAACGCTTCGGCAGCTTCACGGCGGTGGATGATGTGTCGTTCTCGGTCGCGAAGGGCGAGATTTTCGGATTCTTGGGCGCGAACGGCTCCGGCAAATCGACGACGATTCGGATGCTGACGGGACTGCTCCAATCGACGAGCGGAACGGCCACTGTTGCGGGATACGACATCAACAAGCAGCCGGAGCAAGTCAAGATGCGCATCGGCTATATGTCGCAGAAGTTCTCGCTCTACGCTGACCTCACGGTTGCGGAGAACATCCGCTTCTGGGGCGGCATCTACGGCCTCACCGATGCAAAGATTGCCGAGCGACGCGCGTGGGCCATCCAAACCGCCGGACTCGAAGGCCGAGAGGCGAGCCTGCCTTCGGCGCTGCCGGGTGGATTCAAGCAGCGTCTCGCGCTCGCCTGCGCGATGCTGCACGAGCCGGAGATCGTCTTCTTGGACGAGCCAACCGGCGGCGTCGATCCGATTATGCGCCGCCGCTTCTGGGATCTCATCCGCCAGCTTGCGGAGGCTGGCACGACGGTATTCGTCACTACGCACTACCTCGATGAAGCCGAGTATTGCAACCGGCTGATGCTGATACACGCGGGCCGCATCATCGCCGGCGGAAGTCCGCAGGAGTTGAAGACGCAGTACATCCAGAACCCAGTGATGGAGGTCGAGACCGACCGCGTGATCGAAGCGATGAACGCCCTCTCTGACGATCCGCGCATCGAAGAGACGTCGGTCTTCGGGACGCTGCTGCACGTGAGTATCAAACCAGAATACAATGCCGAGGATGTAATCAAAAGCGTGCTGGCCGCACACAATCTGCCGTTGCACCGCGCCGAGCGTATCGTGCCATCACTCGAAGATGTGTTTATCCATTTGCTCGATCAGCAAGGAGTGACGAGCGACGCATCATGATTTCTGTCCATCGCATCCGCCCGATCATCAAGAAGGAATTCCGCCAGGTCCGGCGGGATAAGCGCTCGCTTGGGGTGCTGCTGGTGGTGCCGGCGTTCATGCTAGTGCTGTTCGGCTACGCGCTGAACTACGATGTGAAGCACGTCCCGCTCGCGATTTACGATCAGGACCGCACCACCACCAGCCGCGAGCTGACCGATGGATTCCTCCACACCGAGTACTTCGATAGAATCGCCACGCTCACGAGCGAGCATCAGATTGATAGCGTCCTGACTGGCCAAATCGCTCGTGCAGTGCTCGTTATTCCGGTGAACTTCGAGCGCGATTTGGCGGCGAACCGCTCGGTCAAGATTCAGGTGTTGGTCGATGGTTCGAACGCAACGAACGCGACCGCCGCCGCAGGTTACCTTGCGGAGATGTCGCAGGACTACTCGACGCGCCTCTCGCTCGATCTGCTGGCGCGCAACGGATTCGGTCGTCCGACGCTGCCGATCGATTATCGGGCGCGCATCTGGTACAATCCCGAACTCACCAGTCCAAAGTTTCTGGTGCCGGGACTCATCGGATTTATCCTCATGATCTCGACCGTGATCTCGACATCGCTTTCGATCGTGCGCGAGCGCGAGAAAGGGACGATCGAGCAGATCATCGTCTCGCCGATTCATCCGATGGAGCTGATCGTCGGCAAGACGCTGCCGTACGTGCTGATCTCGCTCGTCAGCACGTCGCTGATTCTGCTGGTGGGTTACATCCTGTTCGATGTCGTGGTGCGCGGCAGCTTGCTCTTGCTCTATGGCGAAGCGCTGATCTTCCTGTTGTGCGGACTCGGTCTCGGCATTTGGGTCTCGACCGTCTCGACGCGGCAGGAGCAAGCCTTCCAGCTTGCGACACTCGTCTCGCTCTTGCCCACGTTCATGCTCTCCGGCTTCGCGTTTCCGATCCGCAACATGCCCTGGCCGATACAGGCGCTGACCTACATCAATCCCGCGCGGTATTTTCTCTGGATTCTGCGCGGCATCGTGCTCCGCGGCGCGGGACTCGAAGTCTTCTGGCAAGAGACGCTCTTCATGATGCTCTTCGCCACCTGGATCATCGTCGTAAGCTGGAACCGGCTGCGAAGGAAGGTGCTGTGATGCGCGCGATACTCCACATTCTTCGCAAGGAATTCCTTCAGCTTCGTCGCGATCCTAATATCGTGCGGCTGATCTTTATCGGCCCCATCGCGCAGTTGCTGATTTTCGGCTTCGCAATCAATCTCGATGTGAACTCGGTGCCGATGATCGTCTGCGACCTGGACCACTCGCTGCAAAGCCACGACTTCATCGCACGATTCGAGAATTCCGGCTACTTCCCGATCGTCGCGTATGTGGATCGCATAGGGGATATCGATGACTACCTCCAGCGCGGCAAAGCCTCGATTGCGATTACCATCTCGCGCGAGTTTGGCCGGAAGATCGCCAAGGGCGAGCCGGCGCAGGTGCAGGCCATCGTCGATGGCTCGGAGAGCAGCGCGGCATCGGTCGGAATCAGCTACGCGCAGGCAATCGTCGCGGGTTACTCGCAACAAGTGATGCTTGCCGGTTTTGCCCGGCGCGGCTTCGGAATGCTCAGGCCGATCTCGGTCGAGCCAGAGATACGCGTGTGGTACAATCCCGATCTCAGGAGCCGCAACTACATTCTGCCGGGTCTGCTCGGGATGATCCTGATGCAAGCGACGGTCGTGCTGACGGCGCTGGCGATCGTGAAGGAAAAAGAGACCGGCACGATGGAGCAACTGATCGTCACGCCGGTCAAGACGTGGCAGATCATCATCGGCAAGCTGGCGCCGTTTACGATCATCGGTATCATCGACATTCTTCTCGCGCTGGCCGGCATCACGCTCCTCTTCGGCATCCCGGTGCGCGGTTCGCTGGTGACGCTCGGCGGACTTTCGGCGCTCTTCATTCTGACGACGCTCGGGATTGGACTCTTCGTCTCGACCGTCAGCAGCACGCAGCAACAAGCAATGATGACCGCGATGTTCTTCGTCATGCTGCCGATGAACTTCCTTTCGGGCTTCATCTTCCCGATCGAGAATATGCCAAAGCTGATTCAGTTGGTAAGTTATTTACTTCCGCTCCGGTATTTCTTCGAGATCATTCGTGGTATTGTACTCCGCGGCGCGGGACTCGATGTGCTCTGGCCGCAGGTGTTGGCGCTCGTCGTTTTTGCGGTGGGGATCCTGACGCTGAGTGCGGTCAGGTTTAAGAAGAAGCTGGCGTAGCGGGCAGGGTATGGGGTGTAGGGTATAGGGTATAGTGATGTTAGAGTCAGGCAGTCAGATCAGGATTCTTCTGCAAGCCGCCAGCGAGGCTTCGGACATTCGAGAAGCCTTGTTGCGAGAGCATCTTCGCCGCGTTCAGGCTGCGAACGCCAGAAGCGCAGAGGAAGACGATTGTTCGGTCGCGCGGGAGTTCGGCGATGCGCGAATCAAGCTCGCTCATTGACATGAGAAGACCCCGAGAGGGCTGCACACGAAACTCGGATGCTTCACGGACATCGACAAGCAGCATCGCTTCATCAAGTTCGCTCGACGTGATTTCAAGCGGCTCGGTTTGGCAAGCGAATTCGTAGCTCTCGAATAACTCGCGCCATGCATTTCGACCGCACATCGGACACTCGGGATCGCGCGAAATGCTAAACTCGGCGAATCGCATCGAGAGCGCATCGTACCGCAGAAGTCGACCAACCAGTGTCTCTCCGATCTTGCAGATCAGCTTGATCGCTTCGGTCGCCATGAGGCTTCCGATCACGCCCGGCAGCACGCCGAGCACACCGGCCTCCGCGCACGATGGCACGAGCGCGGGATCGGGCATTTCCGGGAAGAGACAGCGATAGCATGGTCCGCCGCTCGTTGCGAAGACGCTGACTTGGCCTTCAAAGCGGTCAATCGAGCCAGAGATGAGCGGAATGCCACGAATGACACAGGCATCGTTAGCCAGGTAGCGCGTCGAGAAATTGTCGGAGCCATCAAGTACGAGATCGTATTCACTAAGTATATCCAGTGCATTCTGTGGCGAGAAACGCATCTCGTGAAGCGTGATCGATGCAAACGGATTCAGATCGGAGAGTCTGCGCTTCGATTCTTCCGCTTTGGAGACTCCGATGGACCCTTCGCCGAAGAGTATCTGCCGCTGAAGATTCGAGACATCAACTCCGTCATCTTCGACGATGCCGATTGTGCCGACGCCGGCCGCGGCGAGATAGAGCAGTGCGGGAGAGCCCAGCCCACCTGCGCCGATCACGAGCACGCGCGCTTGCGAAAGCAACTCCTGCCCGCGCTCGCCGATCTCGGCGAGTGTCAGGTGGCGCTGGTAGCGTTCGCGTTCAATCTCTGTGAGCATGGCTATTGTAGTGTCGCGGTTTCCGCGCCTTCGTGGATTGCGATCGCCGATGCCGAAAGGCGCGGAAACCGCGCCACTACAGATAGCAATTCGCGAATCGTCCGCGTGGGATCATCGGAATGCTGAATCGCTCCGATCACCGCAATGCCGGAGGCGCCCGCTTGAAGCACTGGCGCTGCGTTCAATGGGGTGATGCCACCAATCGCAATCACAGGGACCGAAAGGACGGCAGCGACCTCAAACAGTTCTTCCAGACCCTTCGGAGGAGTTGTCTTTTCTTTTGATGCTGTCGGATAAATATGACCGAAGCCAACGTAATTCGCACCGGCAGCTTGCACCGAAAGTGCTCCGGCTGTGGAGCCGCAGGAAACACCAATTATCGCATCGGATCCAAGAATCTTCCGAGCATACTCAATGGGCAGATCGTCCTGACCGAGATGCACTCCATCCGCACTCACCGCACGCGCAATGTCGGCGCGATCGTTGATGATGAATGCGGCTCGCTTTACTACGCGTCGAATCTCATCGGCAATACGCAGCACGTCACCGACAGGCTTCTCCTTCTCGCGAAGCTGAATGACGCTCGCTCCGAGCCGATCGGCGAGCGCGGCGAGTTCAACAGCCCGTTCGCCGCCGACGATTACATGCAAGCCGGTAAGATCGCGGATCATAGTTCGTCGAGTGCCGATTCATACTCCTGCAAGCGCGCTTTCAAATCGGTTGCCTGCAAAATGTTAGACATGACAGCGACACCGTGTGCGCCAAGTTCGCGACATTGCGCGGCTCGTTCAGGCGTCATATCACCGATGGCGAAAACTGGCACGGGCGCAAGCTCGGATGCTTGCCGAAGCGCGCCGAGTCCACGCGGCCCCATGCCGAGCACGGTTTTGGAAGGAGTGGCAAACACCGGACCAAATGTGATGAAGTCGACTCCACTCCAATCCGTCATTGGGCCGACCGAGTGCATACTTTTGCCGCAGAGGAGTCCCTCAAACTTCTTGCTAAATCGCTCGGCGGGCCAACCTGCTTCGGACGCATGAATGCCAGCCGCCCTACACGCAAGCGCGACATCGGGACGATCGTTGACGAAGAGCTGAAGTTCGGGCGCTGCTTCACGGATTTGCAGGGCGAGCGCGAGCAAGTCTCGCGTGGGAAGATCCTTCTCGCGCAGTTGAAATGCACGCAAGCCGCAAGCGGCTGCTTCGCGAGCGAAGGCCACGAGATCGGGCATCATATGCCGATTGCTAATTGCGTAGAGTCTGAAGTCCACCATTATTACTCATTACTCCTTCTATTGGACTCGATCGCTCCGCATACAACTTCTCGGGGATGCGACCGGCTTGATATGCAAGTCGCCCCGCTTCGACGGCGAGCCGCATTGCGCGTGCCATCATGACCGGATGCTCGGCGCAAGAAATCGCGGTGTTCAGCAGAATGCCATCGGCGCCGAGCTCCATGGCGAGAGCAGCGTCCGATGCTGTTCCAATGCCGGCGTCGATAATAAGTGGCAGCGATATCAGCTCGCGGATGATCTGGATGTTGTATGGATTGCGAATGCCCGCGCCACTGCCGATCGGCGCGCCGAGCGGCATCACACATGCGCAGCCCATGTCCGCAAGCTTGCGGCAGGTGATCGGATCGTCGTTGGTGTACGGCATCACGATGAAGCCGAGCGCGACTAATTGTGACGCGGCCTTCAACAACTCCGTGACATCGGGCATCAGCGTTTCGTCATCGCCGATGACTTCAAGCTTGATCCAATTCGTTTCGAGCGCCTCGCGCGCAAGCTCGGCCGTGAGCACCGCCTCTTTCGCAGTGTAGCATCCGGCGGTGTTCGGAAGCAAGTGGTATGGCCCCTTGCGCAGCAGACCCATCACGCTCTCGTGCGATTGGTCGAGAACGTTATGCCGCCGAACCGAGACCGTCACCATGTCCGCGCCGCTGGCCGCGATGGACTCCAGCATGATCTCCGGACTAACATATCGCGCCGTGCCGAGGATCAGGCGCGAATTGAATTCTTTGTCCGCTATTCTTAACTTATCCATAATCATCCTCCCTGCACTGCGCGTACAATTTCCACTCGATCACCGTCGCAAAGTTTGCGCTCCTGCCACGCGTTACGGCGCACAACCTCATCGTTCACCGCAACGGCCACGCCACGAGCATCAAGCGCAAGACGTTCGATTAGGGCCGAGATGTTCACGGCGCTCTCAAACTCACGCTCTGCACCGCTTACGATCAGCTTCATGCCGCGACCTCCACTGCCTTCGTGAAGAAGCGTGATGGCAAGAACTCATCGTACGATCGGTCCCATCGGTCGGATAGGATCAATTGACTTATGAGGCGAGCTGCCAGTGGCGCATGCAGAATGCCATGACGATAATGTCCAGTGGCGTAGTACAGGTTGTTTGCAGTGCCGCGCCCAACGATTGGCTTGTGATCGCGCGGCGTCGGACGAAAACCAGTGATGATCTCTTCGATCTCCAGCTCGTAGATCGCCGGGACCATCTCCCATGCCCGGTGCAGAATGTTCAGGATCGGTCCAGCAGTCACGCGTTTATCGAAGCCAACCTCTTCCGCTGAGGTGCCGATGAGCAGTCGCGTATCGTCTTTCGGCACGAGATACGCTTTCGTTGCAAGAATTGGCTGCTTCAGCATTGCGAACGGCTCCGCACGCAGGCCGATCATTTGTCCTTTGACGGGGCGTACTGGCAACGGGTCGATTCCTCCGATTTGCACATCCGCACCAGTCGCAATGATGACAGAAGCGGCAGGAATGACTTCATCTCCGACTTGAATGCCTGTGACCGATTCACCATTGCGAATAACAGATTGCACGCGGGTGTGTTCGTGAAGGATGCCGCCGCACTTCACGAATGCTTGCTTCAGCGCGAGTGCCAGTGTCCGGTTGTTGATCTGTGCATCGCCATCGAGCCAGAGAGCAGATGTGACGCGCGGACCCAGTAGCGGCTCCCGCTCGCGTGCGGCACTGCCATCCAGTCGCTCGGCGGGACATCCAATGCGCTTTCGGAACTCGAATTGGCGATCAAGTTCGCGCTTATCATCGACGTTGGTCGCGATCATGAGAGAGCCACAGGTATCGAGTCGCGGTACATTATCCGCATCCTCGCCAAGATGCGCGAGAAAATCGGGATAGGCATTCAGGCTCGCGACGCCGGCATGGTAAATGCCGACCTCCTCGAAGTTTGCTTCCGCGCGCGGCGCGAGCATTCCGGCCGCGACCCATGTTGCGCCGCTCCGCACGGCTTCGCCAGCTTCATAGATCTCCACGCGCTCCGCGCCGTTGCGAAGCAATTCCCATCCGATCGAAAGACCGATGATGCCGCCGCCAACGATGATGTGAGGATGTTCGCTCATGCTACTTCTGTGATTGCAATGGAATAAATCTCGCTGCCGCTTTGGGCAAACTCGCGGCTCTTTTCCGCAAGTCCGATCAGGAGTGCATCTTCCGCAATTACTGCATGCTCGGCTGCATACTTACGTACGTCCTCGGTGATCTTCATCGAGCAGAAGTGCGGGCCGCACATCGAGCAGAAGTGGGCGGACTTCGCGCCTTCCTGCGGCAGTGTCTCATCGTGAAACTCGCGCGCGCGCTCGGGATCGAGCGAGAGATTGAACTGATCTTCCCAGCGGAATTCGAATCGCGCTTTCGAGAGTGCGTTGTCGCGCATCTGCGCGCCGGGATGCCCCTTCGCGAGATCGGCAGCGTGGGCAGCAATCTTGTAGGCGATCACGCCGTCCTTTACGTCTTGCTTATCCGGCAGTCCCAGATGCTCCTTCGGCGTGACATAGCAAAGCATCGCGCAGCCGAACCACCCAATCATCGCCGCACCGATCGCGCTCGTGATATGATCGTATCCGGGAGCGATGTCGGTCGTAAGCGGACCAAGCGTATAGAACGGCGCCTCGTGGCATTGCTCGAGTTCCAAGCGCATGTTCTCCTGAATGAGCTGCATCGGCACGTGGCCGGGGCCTTCGATCATCACCTGACAATCCTGCTCCCATGCAACGGTCGTGAGTTCGCCGAGCGTCCGTAGTTCGGCAAGCTGCGCGTCATCATTGGCGTCGGCAATCGAGCCGGGGCGCAGACCATCACCAAGCGAGAAGCTCACGTCGTATGCACGCATGATCTCGCAAATATCTCGGAAGTGTGTGTAGAGGAAGCTCTCCTTGTGATGTGAGAGACACCACTTCGCCATGATGCTGCCGCCGCGAGAGACGATGCCGGTCATGCGATTCGCCGTGAGCGGCACGTAGGCAAGACGCACACCTGCATGGATAGTAAAGTAATCGACTCCCTGCTCGGCCTGCTCGATGAGCGTGTCGCGGAAAATCTCCCATGTCAGTTCTTCGGCACGGCCATCGACTTTTTCGAGTGCCTGATAGATTGGCACGGTGCCAATCGGCACAGCAGAGTTGCGGATGATCCACTCGCGCGTCTCGTGGATGTTCTTGCCGGTCGAGAGGTCCATGACGGTGTCGGCGCCCCACTTGGTCGCCCAGAGCATCTTCTCGACTTCTTCCTCGATCGAACTGGCAACAGCCGAGTTGCCGATGTTCGCGTTGATCTTGACGAGGAAGTTGCGGCCAATGGCCATCGGCTCGCTCTCCGGGTGATTGATATTCGCCGGAATGATCGCGCGGCCTCGCGCGACTTCATCGCGCACAAACTCCGGCGTGATCACTTTCGGAATCGCCGCGCCGAAGGAAAAACCAGGGTGTTGAAAACCGAGCGACGTCCGCGTGATGGGCGCCGACTCTGGCGCTCCTTGTCGGCCCATGTTCTCGCGGATCGCAACGAACTCCATCTCCGGTGTCACGATGCCGCGTCTGGCATAAGTCATCTGCGTTACGGCATTACCGCTCTTTGCTCTGAGGGGTTTGCGGCGGAGTCCCGGATAGTACTCGAGCTTCCCATTTTGTTTCTCGAACGCATGGCGTAGCTGCTCGTCGTTCGAGTAACCGTTGTCCTCGGCGCGCGTGTTGCGGCCTTGATATTCCTCGACATCGCCGCGCGAGGTGACCCACTCGCGGCGGAGTGCGGGCAAGCCTTCGCGCACGCTACCGGGTTGCTCCCCGTAGGGCCCGGTGGTGTCGTATGCGCGCACAGATGTGTTCGGCTCATAACCGCCGGCGGCAAGTCTGGTTTGCGAGACGGAAATCTCCCGCATCGGCACGCGGATATCTGTGTGCTGGGTGCCGCTCACATAAATCTTGCGGCTCGATGGAAATGACGTAGATGTATCGTTCATGAGTTAAGCGACAAATTCTGGAATAAAGCTGATCGGTGCGGCAATGCGCTGGCCACTGCCAATCTGAACGGAAGATTCGCGCGCATGATGTACGAACTCGCGCGCCTGTTCGATTGCATTTAGCATATCCGCGCCATGTGCGAGCAACGCAGCGATCGCCGAAGAGAGCATACAGCCCGAGCCGTGCAAATCGCCATTGAGGCGCGGCGACGAAAACGTCGAGGCCGGGTTCTCCCGCGCGACCGTTCCATCAACGAAGAGATCCTGCACGGTATCACTGACAATTGAATGTCCACCTTTCAATAGTATTCCTTTCGGTCCGAGGGCAAGCAGCGATCTCGCCGCTTCCTCCATCTCATCGAATGATGCGATCTTCCTCGAGAGCAGCTTTTCGGCCTCGGGGATATTCGGCGTGAGCAACGTGACAAGCGGGAATAGTCTCTTCATCATCGTTTCCACTGCGTCCACCCCTGTCAACTCCCGTCCACTCGTTGGCCGGATAACCGGATCGAGAATCACAGTGTAGTCACGACCCGCAATGAAATCTGTAACAACCTCCACCGCTTCGCGCGAACCGAGCGCACCAATCTTGATTACAGAAAATAGAATATCTTCTCGAAGCGAGTCGAGTTGCGCTATGAGCGATTCAGCGGAAACCGGCCAGACACCGCTTACTCCGCGCGTGTTCTGAGCGGTGACGGCAGTGATCGCGGAAAGACCATGGACGCCGAAGGCCTGAAAAACTTTCAGGTCGGCCTGAACGCCTGCGCCTCCGGTCGGATCGCTGGCCGCAATAGTGAGTACGATAGGTGTTTCCGCTTTTCCCACGCTGGTATGATCCAGATCAGGTCCCCGGGGTATGATCTCAGCCGCGCAAGTGAATTGTGAATATTGCGCGACACCCCCATCGGAAGTTCGTGCGAGCAACCCCACAGCGATGGCGAATGATTCCGTGACGAACGCAAAACTCATTCGGGCGTACAGGTGTATTGATACGTCGCAATTTTCAATCACAATCTTATTGTCGTATCATGACCATCAAGAACTCACTCCAGAACAGCCTCCTCCACGAACTCACCGTTTGCCAGCACCTTTACACCAAGTTTGACGCCAAGAACGCCGACTGGCGTCCGCGCGAGAACATGCGCTCGACCGTTGAACTGATGCAGTACCTCTGCTACATCGGCAAGACAATGACGGGTCACTTTGTCAACCCTTCGGAAGATAGGGCGCTTGCGGTCGATAATTACCGCGCGAAGGCGAAGTGGTCAACCGAGAATGTGACCTTCGCGAATTTCGCTGAAATGATCGAGCGGGAGAAAGAGGGGATCCGCGAGACTCTTGCTAACCTCTCCGATGCAGACCTGACGCGCACGACGTATCATCCGTTCAGCAAGGAAGACACCACGCTCTTCGACGCGCTTCTCACGGTCGTGAAGTATCTTTGCGCTTATCGCCAACAGCTTTTCCTCTACGCGAAGATGTGTGGTGCGGAAATCAATACTGGCAATAACTGGCGCGGAGTGGATGCCCAGCCAGCGGCGGCGAAGCCAGCGGTCGTTGCATCGGCTTAGGCCAGCACTGCCACTACGTCATACAATTCTTTTCGCAACGGTCGAAATCAGTCTGATTTCGACCGTTTTGCTTTTGGCACGATCCTTCCTTTATTCTCATTTGCCGGACCGGTTTTGGCAGTGAATAGCTTTCTAATGTTTTGAAAACAGAACCCCTCCGACTCAGTTGAGCATGAGGTTCGAAATATTAGAATTGGCTATTGCTTGACAGAAACAACACAGTTCATGAAGCACAAACGCTCGCGCGCTGCGATTTTAGTTTTCAGGATAATTTCACGATTACCACTTGAAGCGTAAGACGAAACAATCGCGAGATCGGCGACGTATGACATTATGGCACAGTCGTAAAGTGGCACACCAGGGTTCCGGCCTCCGGCCTTCACCCTGGGTAGCGAGTACCACGCCGCGAGGAGGCTAAAATACTGTTCTTTTGACTAATACTAATATGGAAGACGAGAGCAAAAGCAAGGAAGCATCCGCGATAAAAGAAGCCGCACCGAGACGAACTCGAAGCAAGAAGTCAAAAAATCGCAAAAACCCGAAGAAGGGTAAGGCGGACAATTCGAGAAAATCAACCCGACCGTACCCCTCGGAAGCTTTAGAGCGCGCCATTGAGGTAGCTCAAAAGATCAAGATTAATGGAGGGAATCCATGGCCCCCATCCGAAATCGCTAATGCGCTCGGCCTCAGTCCCAAAACGAATTCATTCTATTATTTGACAGCGGCATCGCGAGATTTTGGATTGACGATCGGTACGCGAGACACCGAAACAATCTCGCTTACCGATCTCGGTCGAGCAATCGTGTATGCCCCGAGCCCTGAGTCAGAGAGAGAAAAGAAAATCGAGGCTTTCAATAAAATCGAGATCTTCAATAAGGTTCTAAATCATTATCATAGCAGCAGCTTGCCAGAGATGAAGTATCTCGGCAATACCCTCGAAAGCACGTTCGGATTACCTCCGGAGCATCATGAGGAATTTTCGCGCCTCTTTCAAGAGAATTGTCGATACCTCGACATTTCGGCGGGGGAACCATCGGCTAATAACTCCTCGCGCGCACCTTCAACAGTAATCGTTGGTGAACCTTCGAAAAAGTCAGGTTTCAAGGCATTTGTGATTATGCCTTTCAATGAGGATAAGACACCTCATCGACCTAAAGGCTTTTTCACTGAGGTTCTTAATAGCCTTATAACGCCAGCTGCAGTGGAAGCGAAGTTCAATGTCGGAACCGCTAATCGGCAGGGGAGCGATGTGATTCAATCCACGATTATCAATGAGCTCCTGGATGCCGATCTCGTGATTGCTGATCTGACGGATCACAATCCTAATGTCATGGTCGAATTAGGACTTCGCTTGGCCGAGAACAAACCTGTAGCGTTAATTAAGGCTACGGGAACAGGTCCCGTCTTCGACGTCGACAATATGCTTAGAGTGTTTGAATATGATCCGAATCTTTGGCGAACAACCGTTGAGGCGAATTTGTCGGAATTGACAAAGCACATTACAGCAACTTGGGAGAACAGGGGGAGCGACCAAACCTATATTAAAATTTTAAGGAAGACGTCGGCATAGCGCTGGCATCTGGTTCTATAACGAATACAACTATATGTCAATACAAGCAATACGAGAGATAATTGAAGACAACGTGCTACCCAAACAGGTTGATTACATCACCTTCGAAGTCGATGAGTGGACAATTCATATCTATTTTCACGAACCTGACCTCAATCAGCATGAGATAGCTCAGATGCTGAATGAAGCAAAGAGGTTCGATTTAGGTAATGCTTATAGTGCCGTTGAGCATCCACCCCACGGCGGACAGGGCATGCACCATATCCACGCCTACCATAGGAACAACCAACTGTTTGCACTCAATATTGACGGGTCAGCGCACGATAGATCGCATGGTTATACAATTCCAAACAAGGTTGCAGACGCAATAAAAGTTAAATTCCCAGAGTGGATTATTCCTCCGAAAAATCTCATCGAAAGCGCACACCTCGACTTTGTCTGGGCGCTGTACGCGAGATTGAATGGATAATTGAACAAAAGTTTTTTAACACCACACAACAATGAGTAAAGTAATCGGAATCGACTTAGGAACAACGAATAGCTGCGTGGCGGTCATGGAAGGCACGCAGCCGACGGTCATTGCGAACACGGAAGGCGCGCGCACGACGCCCTCTATCGTCGCATTTTCGAAGACGGGCGAGCGGCTCGTCGGGCAGGCCGCCAAGCGGCAGGCCGTGACGAACTCGCAGAACACGATCTTCTCCATCAAGCGCTTCATGGGACGCAAGTTCGGTGAGGTCAACGAGGAGATGAAGCTCGTGCCCTACAAAGTGATACGCGGCGAGAACGACAACGTGCGCGTGGAGATCAACGGCACGGTCTACTCGCCGCCGGAGATTTCGGCGATGATCCTCACCAAAATGAAGCAGACCGCCGAGGACTATCTCGGACAGAAGGTCACCGAGGCGGTCATCACCGTGCCGGCTTACTTCAATGACACGCAGCGCCAGGCGACGAAAGACGCCGGCGAAATCTCGGGCCTCACTGTCCGCCGCATCATCAACGAGCCGACGGCCGCCGCGCTCGCGTATGGCCTTGATAAAAAAGGCAAGAACGAGAAGATCGCCGTCTATGATTTTGGCGGCGGCACGTTCGATGTTTCGATCCTCGAACTCGGCGAAGGCGTCTTCGAAGTAAAATCGACCGATGGCGATACGCACTTGGGCGGCGATAACATCGACGCGCGCTTGGTCGATTGGCTTGCGGACGAATTCAAGACGCTGGAGAACATCGATCTCCGCAAGGACCCGATGGCCCTGCAACGCCTGAAGGAAGCTGCTGAGAAAGCGAAGATGGAGCTTTCAACGATGATGCAGACCGATGTGAATCTGCCGTTCATCACCGCGACAGCCGACGGTCCGAAGCACATGAACATCTTGCTCACGCGCGCGAAGTTCGAGCAGCTTGTGAATGATATTCTCCAGAAGACCGTCGAGCCGTGCAAGCGCGCGCTGGCAAACGCGAAGGTCACGCCGAACGACATTGACGAAGTGATTCTCGTTGGTGGTTCGACGCGCATTCCGAAGGTGCAGGAGATCGTGCGACAGCTCTTCGGCAAGGAGCCGCACAAGGGTGTGAACCCGGATGAAGTCGTTGCGGTCGGCGCGGCCATTCAGGGCGCGGTGCTCACAGGCGAAGTCAAAGACGTGCTGTTACTCGACGTAACGCCGCTGACGCTCTCGATCGAAACGATGGGCGGCGTGGCAACGGCGATGATCCCATCGAACACGACGATCCCGACGCGCAAGGCGGAGACGTTCTCGACAGCGAGCGACAGCCAGCCGAGTGTCGAGATCAGCATTTTGCAGGGCGAGCGTCCGATGGCGATCGACAATAAGTCGCTCGGCAAATTCCATTTGGATGGCATTCCACCCGCACCGCGCGGCGTGCCGCAAATCGAAGTCACGTTCGATATCGATGCGAACGGCATTCTCCACGTGTCTGCAAAAGACAAAGCGACAAGCAAGGAGCAGTCGATCCGCATCACGTCATCGAGCGGACTCTCGAAGGAAGAGATCGAAAAGATGAAGCGCGATGCCGAGGCGCACAAAGCCGAGGACACCGAGCGCAAGGAGCAGGTCGAGACCCGCAATCAGGCCGATCATCTCGTCTTCCAGTCGAAGAAGCAACTCGAAGAACTGAAGGATAAGATGACGCCCGAAGGTCAGGGTAAGATCAACTCTGCGATTGGCGATCTCGAAAACGCGCTGAAGGGCACCGACGCGGCGGCAATCAAAGCCGCTGTCGAAGCGGTGAACCGCGCGTGGTCGGAAGTCTCGACGCAGATGTACCAGCAGCCCGGCGCAGATGGCGCCGCAGGCGGCCCGCAGCCACCGCCGAACGGTCACGACGGCCAATCCGCCGGTGGCCCGAAAGTCGAGAACGCCGACTTCGAGGTGGTGGATGAGGAGAAGAAATAATATGGATTTTATTCTTACATCACCCCAAGACCCTTCTTATCCGACACCATACGAAGTCGGATTGGAGATCGGGCGTCAGGATAACTCCGAATCTGTGATCGATCTGCACTTACTTGGTCAGGCTGACCAATATGATGAAGTGGAACGGGCCAGAGCGAGGGGTTATTTTGACGGCCTGACGCATGACAAAGAAGTTGATCACTATGGGGATGATTTCCTCCTCGAATATAGCGTGGAAAGGAACCAAGACCCAACGGGTCGACGCCTTCGCATCGACCTTCTTCCATCGCTCAAGGATAGGATGAAGTGGGCCGACAAAAGTCGAATCGTCCACACTTATCCAGAGCCAAAACCGGTAATGGAAGTAACATTCTATTGCGGAGAGTATCCGAACGGTTTTTGGATATTTGATAGTCTGAACTTCGAGAATCTCGGACCGATGCATCAAGAGATTCAGGGCAAAGACGTTGGTGAAGCGATCTTTCGATTCAAACGACGTAATGGCATAAGCTCGCAGTTCCTTCTGAGTGATGGACGGATTTAGTAGCATGCCTGAGTCAAACTATCTGATTCAATGGGTGACAGCTGCGGCCACGGTAGTGATCGCGGCTGTCACCTGCGTTTATGCATTTCTAACTCATAAATTAGTTAGAGCAACCAAGGAGATCGCATCGGAACAAAGCAGACCATACTTCGTGGTCACTTTGCCATCTAGGAATCGCAAGCTCGATCTTTCCATCAAGAATTTTGGACAGAGA
>JADGPZ010000162.1 GCA_017882165.1 Candidatus Kapaibacterium sp. | reverse complement strand
GCGTCCATAGCCGGTGCCGACCATGTTCGCAATTGCAATATCCTGCGCGGCGATTCGGTCGATGTGCCGCTTGATCGTCTCGGAGACCTCGCGTACATTGCCCGCAAGCAAGTTGAGTTCTTCGTCGAAAGAGAAGCCTGATGGCACTTTGGCGTCGGCAAATCCGGCGTATTTCTCCGCCAGAATGTCCATCGCCTCATGCACGAGTGCGGCGAAATCCATTGACAGGATCTCGTTCTCGACCGGTGTGATGGCTTTGTCGAACACCGTCATCAACGGCTCGAAGAGCGAGGGGTCGAGCTTGCCGACTCGATGGTTGTATTGCTCGAAGAAGATGTCGCGGAAAAACTGATTCTTCGCACCGAGTTTACCGTGAAGGTACTCGTTCTTGATCTCCGGAATAGCCGTTTCGAAAATATTTCCAAGCGCAGCGAGGATTTTTGGCTGGCGATCAAGCGAAAAGTATTGCGTGCCCGTCGTAACCATCTGCCGGTAAAGCCGGTCCGCGCGGAGACGGAATTCGAGGTACTGAAATGCGTCCTCCAGATCGGCGACATACCGCCGCATCTCGGGATTTGCTTGCAACTCTGAAGAAAGCGCGCGCTTCAGAAGCGAGAACCGTGCATTATAGACGGCCGCCAGACGCGCGATCTCCGAAGCGACTTCGTAGTTCGCACGGGTGTTCGTAATGCCGCGTCCGATGATCTCATCGTTCTGATTGATGATAACGGCCTTCGAGGTGGTCGAGCCTAAGTCGATGCCGAGATAGTAGTTGCTCATACCATAGCCTCCTGTTGAAGAACCGGCAAAAGCAGCGACCGCTTCTGCGATGACGCGGAATCGTGTGGCCGCTGGCCAAACTGGTGTCTGCCTCCGACTTGCTTGCGCTGGTCCATCATCTGGAAGAAGGAGTCCAGACGATTCTTAATGTTTGCATACGAGAAATATCGTGGATCGACGAGATCCGACTCGATGAAGGATACCGGCACGCCTAACCTCTGTTCCAGCTCCCGCATAATGAGCAACTGTCCGGCGGAGAAGGAGTTACAGCTCTTGATCGAGTTGATCAGGAAACCATCGGCTTTATAATCCGTGATGAATTTCTCAAGCATATTCACGCGCTCCGGCAAGCTGATGTTTGTATAGCACCCCATGCAATACCGCGCAAGACTTTCGAGCGGATTGTCAGGATCATGCCGAAAACCTCCGTCAAAGTACCCGCCTACCTTGGTATAGGACGAGGCGACCACAACGGCGCCCATGTCGTAGAAGAGCTTCCAGAATTCGCGGAAGTGCGTCCAGTTCGGCGGTCCCTCGACCACGAGGCGGAACCGCTCTTCTTCGAGTTCGCCCTCCGGCGTCACTGGTGGTCGTCCCTGAGCGGCGCGCTCGGCAACTTCGAGATACAATTGATGATAATACTCGACCGCACTCTCCGCGCCACGGAATCCGGCGTTGATCGGTCCGATGTAATAGACACCCGCGAAATACGCATCGATCGGTGATGGGACCTGCTTCGTGAGATCGAACATCTTCACGATCCAGTCCTCACTCTCGACTGCGTATTCCAAATGCTTCGAGAGTTTCTCGGGATTGAATTTCTTGCCCGAGACCATCTCCATTTTCGGAATCACGTCTTCCTCGAGCTGCCGCACCATATACTTCACCATGTCTTCGGTGATGACGCCATCGGCAGCATACGGCGTGTGCAGCATCGCCGTCGGCACACCAGGATAGAGCTTCTGTAAATTCTCGAACCACTTCAGGAATGTGAAGCAGCCGGTGTAACTCAGCAGGAGAAGATCAGGAGGCGGAAGCTTCTCCCCCGTCGGCCCGATATTACCATTGAGGAACATCCCTACGTCGCACTTGACATACGTGCAGACATCTTCCGAGTACCCATACTTCTCCGCGTCGCGGATGAGCGAGCCTGATTTCTTGCGCATGCCCCATTGCAGCGCGTTGATTTCGGGATAAACCGGCAGCATGTCAAACGCAAGGATCAACTCCGAGAGATTGCCCGGCACGAAGGTATAGACGACCTTGCGGCCGGTATCCTTGGCGGTCGTGAGGTCGTGAAAGAGGTCACCGAGCATCTGCTTCTGAAGCAGCATACTCCGTTCCTTCACAACCTCGATCGGCTTCGCCGCAGCTTTGGCGGCGGATTTTAGAAATGGTGGTGGCGCTACGATTTTCGACATAGATTAGGCGATTACATTTGATTCTTCAAGCACCGTGGGAAGCCACATTCGCGTATCAGGCTCGGAATCCCACAGCTTGATCGAGTCCGAAAAGGCGCCAACTTCTTCTTTGATGACCTTGAACTGACCGGTGTTTTCGCTGTATTGAAAACCAATGGTGCGAATGCCCGCACGTTCGAGTCCAAGTTGTAACTCAGGGCGATCGAGCAACGCGGGATCGCAGAAACTCGGAGCCGCGAAGATCACGCCATCCGCTTTTCGTCTCTGCACCAGCGCGGTAAGGCGCTCTACTTTGCTACCGCTCGCAGGAGCAGCTTCATACAGCGATGCGGAAAATGTCGAGTGTTGAAGGTAGGCATCGACGACGGCACCCAATGGGTCGCTGGTGCCTTCGGCGACATCGCCTTCGATCCATCGCGAGCCGAGCATGAAGTCGTCATCGACGATATAGCAGCCGGCCATCTCGATGGTCTTAATCAGGCCGATCGGAGGCTGCTCGCAGAATGCGCCGCTGATGACGACGCGAATGTTGTCGAGCGGACGGCCGCGCTCCTCCAGGAGAACGGCTTCCAATTCGTACAAAATGTTATTGTGCTCCTCGACCGGCATCGCCAAACCTGCGCGAAGGACATGATACCACTCGACGGCCGAGAGCCGCCAGGGAAACTCTTGTCTCAGAGTTGCAATGCGTTCGATCCGCGTGCGATTCTCATTGTAGAGCCGAATGGACTCGTTCAGCCGCTCCACCCAAACCGCTTCCTGTATCGGCGAACTCGATCGGCGTTTCTGAATCCCATCGATCACACTTTGAATTTCCTGCCGGTAGTATGTTCCTCCCACACCGGGTGCGAAATTCTGAGGCAGGTCCAGATACTTGATGAAAGCACCGGCGGGATCGTCACCTTGGAAAATCTGGAACATGCCCGACAAATTGCGGACAACATCGCAAATCGATGGGAAGATAAAGGCATCGAAATCGGCCAATGCGCCACTGAGTGCAAGCTCTACAACCCCCCTCGGCAAGTGGCAGATATAAGACTGGTAGTAGGCATCCCCCTTAATGATCTGCATCCGATCGCCCGTCCCCATGATGCCAACCGGAAGCCCACCCATCGCATGGATGATCTCGCGAGGGATGTAAATAGGCAGGTAGCCGGCAAGGAACCGGTCACCAGCACCTACTATGGACGGCCCCTTCTTCCACGCTTTCGCATGGGAGAATTGAAGATCGAATGCGAGGTGCTCGCATTCCGAGATGAGTGCCTCGAACGTTCGTTGCATTTTATGACGATTCCCGCAATTTCCCGCGCTCGTAAAGAATCTTAAAAGGCGCGGACAAGAAATTGAGCACAAGCACTCTGCCACAAATTACTAACTATGCGAGGATGCTGGTAAGATGGCTATTGCGCACCATATTGAGGGAGAAGGCCCGTGAAAACTAATGGTGTTAGTTAAGATCCTTTACAGACAGGTGTAAGAATACTTAACTTCATGGCTTGCCAACCCATAAAGAATCTTGACGGTTGACGATTTTTGAACGATATCGGGCGTCCAGAGACGCGGACCTTTGGGAGCATGTGAAAGCGGCACAATAGTGGAACACCCTGTCGAATATGTCGCAAAGATCTGCTGAAGTTTTGATCCTCGCGGGCGGTGCCTCGATGCGAATGGGTTCGCCGAAGGCACTCCTCCACTTTTCCGCCCAGGCATCTCCCACGATGCCATCGCCCACGATGCCATCGCCCACGATGCCCGAGACTTTCCTCGACCATCTTCTTGCCGTGTACCGGGCAGCCGGGGTTGAACGTGCCACGGTGGTCTGGGCGGAATCGGCGCGACGCGACGCGCAGGTCTTGCATGCCATTGCACATCCGAGGACGATCAGCCTGAAGACCCGGCATGTGTTTCATGAGGATCCCTCGGCAGATCGGCTGGCCTCGGTGCTCTTTGGATTGCGCCGGGCGGACGGCTCCTCCAGCGTTTTTTTACAGGATGTCGATCGCCCGTTTGTCACGACGGACGCGATTCGGTCACTCCTCAAGTGTGCCAATGCAACCGATGGCGGATACGCAGCCCCTGACGTATTCGGCCATGCGGGTCACCCGCTGTTGCTTTCGCCGGAAGTCACGCACGCTTTGCTCGATGAGCACCAGCCTGCTCAGCATTCGAGCGACGAGCATCCGATGACTCCGATTATGACGCTGCGCGATCTTTTGCGGCCGTTCCCGGGTACACTCGTCCCGGTTGGATCGATGGAAGAAGCTTTCTTTCTTGCGATCAACATTAATACGCCAGCGGAATATCGGCAGTATTTTCCTTCCATTGGCAATGGTGTTAGGAACGCGCAGATGGGCGCAGAACCCAAAGTATCATCGCCTCCGGTGTCGTCGCCCACCACGCCATCCGCCACGAGGAACCAGCACCACGCAGCACACGCCGGGTGACAACCGCTCTCCTTCGCAGCATCCTTGCCTTGCACCAACGGCGCGAGCCGGGAGTGCTCTGCACCATTGTCAAGACCGAGGGATCGACACCGCTCAAAACAGGCGCGCAAATGCTCGTGCATGTTGATGGCTCGATTGCAGGGACCATTGGTGGTGGCGCGCTGGAACACGCCGTGATTGCACAGGCGCTGGCGGCCATTCCACTGGGTGAGAGTCGACTCGTTGAGCATCGTTTGACGCGCGATCACAATATGTGCTGCGGCGGAACCGTACACGTTTATGTTGAGGCAATTGAGATTCCACCGCAATGTTTCATCTTCGGCGCGGGACATGTCGGCAAGGCGCTGGCGACACTTCTTTCCTCTTTGGACATTGACGTTGTACTGATCGATGGCCGTCCGAATATGCTTGATAAAGGCTACATGGCCGAGGAAACGATCCGGTACATCAACGAGGAGCCCGATAAGACTCTTCCTGTATTGCATTGGGACTCGAATACATTCGCGATCATCGCAACCCACAGCCACCCACTCGATCGTGAATTGCTTCGTCTGGCACTCCGGCAGCCCTTCAAGTATTGCGGCATGATCGGCAGCAAACGAAAAGTCATTGTGACACGAAAGTTGTTTCTCGAACGCGGATGGGCTACGGCGGAAGAGTTAGACCGTATTGACATGCCGATCGGCCTTGACATCGCCGCCGAGAGTCCCGCGGAAATTGCAGTGAGCATTGCCGCCCGGATAATCGAAGTGAAGAATCGGAAGGAAGCCTCTCACTTGGCTCACGCTAGAAACCTGGCAGAGGTGCTACACCAACTCAATCCCGAATACACGAATGATTTCGCCTGCGCTACAGCAACTCTATGACGAGCACGAGGTGATTCAGAGGGCGATCGACCGCCTCCAGATCCTTCTCGCTTCAGCGGATCTCGCCCGTCAGGCGAATGAGCTTCGCGCGCTGCTTCTCTTCTTTCGTGAATATGCTGATGGCTACCACCATCGAAAAGAGGAAGACCTTTTGTTCCTCGCATTGGCGGCTGCAAATCCCGCCATCGAGTCTCTCACGGGAAGCCTTTCAGAGCATCACCAGCACTTCCGCGAGGCGCTTGCAGTTGCAGAAGCGGCGATGGATGCAAACGATTGGGAAATGGCCCGGACAACGTTTGAGAGATATGCTTCGGACCTGATCGATCACATGAGCGCGGAGAACGATGAGTTGTTCGTGGCCGCCGATGACATGATGAGCGAGAGCGAGTTGGAACGCCTCTATTATCAATTCCAGGATGCCGATCGCGAATTGGGAGTCGAAAGAAAACAAGAATTGGAGGTCGAGGTAACCAATGGCTGATCACGCAAAGGTCGCAATCGTTACGGGTGGCGCACAAGGCATCGGAGAGGCCATCGCCGTTCGGCTTGCTTCGGAACGATTCTTCGTCATTATTGCGGATCTCACTGCCGAGATCGGCAATGCTGCGGCAACACGCATCGGCGCTGGACGCGCCGCGTTCTATCAATGCGACATTTCCGATGTCAACGACGTGCGGAAGCTCTTCGAGCATGTGATCGGCACGTATGGTCATATCGATGTCGTTGTCAATAATGCCGGCATCATCCGCGACCACATGATCTGGAAGATGACGCCCGAAGAATTCGACGCCGTCATTCGGGTGAATCTTCGCGGGACGTGGCTCATGTGCCGCGAAGCGGCGATGCTGATGAAGTCGCAGAAGTCTGGGGCGATCATCAATATTACCTCGCGAGCCTGGCTGGGCAATATGGGACAAACGAATTATTCTGCCTCGAAGGCCGGCATTGTCGGACTCACACGCTCGCTGGCGCTCGAACTTGGTACGCATAACGTGCGCGTTAATGCCGTAGCACCAGGACTGATCGACACTCCGCTTGCACGCGCGCTGCCCGAGGAGGTGCAGCAAAAACTGATCAACGCGCAGCCAACAAAGAGCATGGGACAACCCGAGGATGTAGCTGAAGTCGTGGCATTTCTCGCATCAGACCGCTGCCGGTTCATGACGGGGCAGGTGCTCTATGTCGATGGCGGCAAAAGTATAGGAGCTGGTCTGTGATGCAAACACTCACGCTCCGAATCAATGGCCGCGAGCGCAGTTTCCTCATCGAGGAAGATGAGACACTCGCACGCGTGCTCCGCGAAAAAGCACAGCTTACCGGAACGAAGCTTGGCTGCGAGCAAGGAAGCTGTGGCGCCTGCACGGTGCTGTTGAATGGCAAGCCAACAATGAGTTGCATCACTCCCGCACTGAAATGCCAGGATGCTGATGTCGTAACCATCGAAGGCATTGCAAGCGGCAATAAACTCCATCCGGTTCAACAAGCATTCGTCGATCATGGCGCGCTGCAATGTGGCTATTGTACGCCGGGACTTGTTACGACTGCCACGGCACTCCTGGAGCAGAATCCACATCCAAGCCGCTCCGAAATCGCCGAGGCTATTTCCGGAAATCTCTGCCGCTGCACCGGCTATCAGAAGATTATTGATGCGATCGAAGCAGCCTCTTCCAAATCAGTAGTGAGGAATGAGGAATTAGAAATTGAGGCTTCCGCTGTGCCTGATTCATCAAGCGTGGTTGGCAAACGGACGCCGCTCCTCGACTCTCGCAAGAAGGTC
>JADGPZ010000161.1 GCA_017882165.1 Candidatus Kapaibacterium sp. | reverse complement strand
TATAACGAGGTTCGAGGGTCCCGGTGTTGCAACGACATCATAAAAATATATACTCAAGCTCATTTTGTGGATAAGTTTATTATTTGCGCACACCACATTCATCATTCTTGCTGATGCCTCTTCCTCCCAAATACATAACGCGCCCCGAGCTTCCCGCTGTTCCCGATCCACAATCCCGACGGTTTTGAGGGTTTTCTAATGTGCATGGGCGGCTTGAAAGGCAACCCACGCTCCCGCCGTGTGCGCGGAAGCCCGCCGCGGCGCGCTTCCGTGAGACAAGACAATAGTCTAATGCTATCTTTCGATTTGTCTGGCCCGCCAGTATCCGGGTTGTCTCGATTGGTGTTCGATCGCTACGACATGAACCTCATCATTGCGGACACGATACACAACTGAGAACGGAAAACGCTTGAGGACATTGGCGCGAGCATCGTATTCGAAGACGGGATAGCGCTCAGGAAACTGGCTGATACTTTCAAACGCCTCTTCTACTTCGCGAATGAATCGCTCCGCGTTACGCGTGATGTCCTCGGAATAGAAATCGAACGAGTGGAGAAACTCGGCTTCTGCCTCGGGATGAATGCGAATCCTCACGCGCGAATGCGGTCTCTCGCGTCTCGAATCACGTCCGATGCGTCGCGCATCTGGACCGTACCGCTTTCAATCTCATCTATTCTGCGCCGAATCTCCTGACGCCAGGCAGAGGCATGATCAGGCGTCCGATCATTGTTCCCGACGATCTTTTCGGCAATCAGCAATTGACTCTCCCGGTCGAGCGAAAGCACATCGTCGATCACTTGTTCAAATCCTCTATCCATGATATTTTTAACCGCGCACTGCAAGCCATAGTGCCCGCCGCCCGCCCGCCGCGCCGGGCGCTCCACACACCACCCGCCCAACACACCCACACTCCCGCCGTGTGCGCGGATGCGGCGCTTCCGAGGCGATACTAGTATCATGAGAAGAACTGCCGCCACATTGCTTCGTCAGCGCCGGTATTCGAACATGGTGGCGCTACCGGGAGTTCGCGTGGCCGGGTAACCAGGATCAGTCGTCGTGAAGTCATCGGAGTGACATCGGTCTGACTGCGATCACTGGATGGATCTCGCGGTTGTTCGGCGCCATGCCTGCGGGTATAATTATGTGAGGCTCATCGAAAAAGCCAATGCCGATAATCTCGATACGGGGCGGTCTGGCCGGTCGTATCGGAATCGGGCCGGGACGACCGACGAGACTATCGATCGTTCGCCGCGCGCGGAGGAACTGGGCATAGTAGCGCTCGGGCACGGGCGGAATCGCATCGGGAATTTCCGCAACGAGTCGAAGACCGGTTCCTTCCTCTTCGAGCACGAGATGATAGTCACGGTCCATTTCTTCCTTGGCTTCCATGAGCCGGGCTGTCAGCCGGTAGACGGTTCGTTCGGATGCCATTCGTGGTGTGGACTCGTCCACGTCCGGTGCGGAAGGCGAAAGCCGCAACTTGCGCTGCTCGGAGATTGTCGTCTCAATCACCTCTTGTCCGATGACAAACGAATCTCCGAGTGTCTTCACATCCCACCGCACCGAATTGACATGACCACTCAATCCGAGACCGAGCAGGGTGGCAAGTGCAGCGACAACACAATAGAAAATGGGCAAGCCGCTCATCGTGCGTAGTAGAGTCCCGTGAGCATGGAGGGATAGTTGCTCAGGATTCCATCATAGTGGGCGTCGTTGAGGAACTGTGTCATGTAGTCGGGCGAGTCGATGGTCCACGGAAAGACCCAGTAGTGATGCGGGCCATTCTGCAACCCAGCGACGGTTGCGCCTTGCGTGCCGCGCGTCCATCTCGGTCCCCATGCACGACAGGACTTGATCGATGCGAGGTTCTCGGGTAGGAGTTCGTAGAGTGCCTCGACCGAATCCGCAAGCGGCGCGCGCCGAAAAGCATCCAGAATCTCCGGCGATGGGAGTCCGAAGATGATTCGCAGACTTCGCCCCTTGCGTCTGGCGTAGTCGATCGCGTTCTTCTGTGCTTCGAGGGCCTTGTCCACGCCCCGGGACACTTTCGGGTCGAGCCAGACGAGTTGCAAATTCGTGCTATCAATAACAAACGTCAAAAACTCGGAGAGGGTCGGGAGCACTTCGCCGTGAATGAGCCGTGAGTTGCGACGGATTTGCCGGAGCGTGAAGCTCGATACATCGCCGAGAATGTATGTGGTCTCGACCGTGCGCGGCGAGAACTGATCGTCGTGCATGAGGATGACCGTGTCGTCCTGCGTGACGTGGAGATCGACCTCGACCGCGTTGCACCCGAGATACTCCGAGAAGCGTGTCATTTCTAAGCTGTTCTCGGAGCGTCCCAAACGCTCGCTATTTCTGCCGCCGGCACAATTACCCATGATGTAGAACTTGGCCGTATCGAGTGCGCGAGTTCGCACGAGAACGATGTCTCGCGATCCGTCACCATTTGGATTGTCAAATGTCCCTCGGATCGTAAATGTTGCCGAATCGCGATTGCGGAGGCCAGCGCCCACGCTTCGACCTCCTTCGTCGGGCAGAATTGTGAGCGAGATCGAGCCGGTCATGGCGGATCGAACGAAGCGGTAGTAGCCATTGAATCGTGCCGATGTATCCGCAGCCATCGAGCCTGCCGTTTCTACAAAAATGACCTCGCTCCCGGAGTAGAGGCACAGTTCGCCGCGTACCCAAAGCGCAACGAGCTTGCTACCGAAGATGTCCTCTCCTTGCACGACGGAATAGACTCCCGCCAGCTTGGCTCCGCCCGCGCTGTCGATCGGATCGCCCGCAGGCCTCGCGACACGGAGCGGCATGTCCGCCGACAGCAACTCCGTCATGCAGCCGGAGTTCAGCAGCACGGAGCCGAGGGCCAGTGCAAGGATGAGACGCATAGTCAATATGTTAGGAGATCATACTCGATGTCGAGCTGTGGTGCGATTGCAAGGATTCCACGATATGCCATATAGCTCACCAGCGCTTCGGCTCCCAGCGAAAGATGATCCTGAAGGCGCCAATGGTATGCGGCATGGAAAATTGTACCGAGTTCGAAGCGCGATGCCCTCGCCGTCGTCAGGTCGTCGAGCATCGTCGTAAGTATGTATCCGCCGAGGCCCACACCGACTTCCAGCGAGCGGACTTGCATGGAGACGTCGAACATGACCGGCATAGCGTGCAAGCTCGCATGGACGCTTCCGGATGAGAGTGAGTCGGGGACCACATAATTCTCAGCCACCAGCAATTGATAGCCCGAAAGCAGGCCCACGGCAAGAAGATGGTCGGGATGCCACATGAGGCGCACGATCGCATCGTACCCCATCGTCGTCCTGCTGGCTCCCTGCGGAAGCGGACGCCCGCGCAAGAAATCCGAAGCCATCGGACCCAATTCGATATGCGCCTCGACGTGATACGGCACAGTCCCGGAACGTGCATCCTGCGCATTTGCACGGGATGCGCAAGTGCAAAGTAGGATCAGCACAGCCGAAGGAATCGCTCTCATAACTGAAATGAAAAGAAGAACTCCGGAATCACCAGATATTGATCGAACACGTTGTAGAGCATCCAAATCTGGTATGGAGTGCGGGAGTAGGTTAGGCTCATACCCGTGGAAATGCGCGTCTGGCCGTAGAATGGTTGTTCGAACGCGAGCGTAAGCCACACATCATCGACCTTATACTTAATACCTTTGTCTTCAAGCGATCCAATATGGGTGTCTGCGTAGAGGACATACGTACATGCGAGCGAAAGGCTGACGGCGACCTGTTCGAAGTGATGCCCAACCCGGAGGATCGGAACGTCTGCGATTGCTGCGGCGGAGTTGCGATCGAACTCGCCGCCCAAGTCGATGTATCCCGCAAAGAACGCTATGCCATTGCCTATGGCATAGCTCAGGCCATCATCGCCGCCGTTATACTGAATGCCCGGCATGAGGACGTTCGTAAAGTAGTTCGTCGAAACAGTCGCGTAGAAGGAGAGCGAGTTGGTGAGTCCGCGCTTGTATTGGAAGTCGATCGCGGGCGCCGGGATCTCTTGCTCGACGAGCGGTTCTGGTAATAGCGACAGCGAGATACCCAGATTCATCACCGCCGTTCCTGGCATGAGAGGGCGTGGATTGTAGAAGTAACGACTGCTGTCGGCGAGCAGATCCTTCTTAGCGAGTGCGAGGTGGTCGCTTTGAGATGCGGCGCTTGAAAATTGTGCGCGAACAATTCCGCTACTCCACAGGAGCAGCAGTCCGGATGCGAACGCGGTCAGGATCGGTCTCAACCTTCGAAACAGAATAAGAAGGTGCAGCGGAACACCCGCCGCGGGTGAGAATACGTTTTGAAAAAACCGCCATCATGGGAGAATCATCCCTTCTGAATTCGCATTAATTTGCCTGGCACTCCAGCCACAATGTATAGAGTCTCACCGTTGGCGTGAAGTTTTTTTCCTTGCACTGGCGTGCAAACTGGTCATACGATGCAACGAGCGAATCTGCCCACACGCGTTGACTCTCTGCTTTGGCCGCTTTGGTCACAGAGGGATCGGTTGTTAAGTGTTTGTTGAACATATACTCACACACACTGTAAGAAGCGTGCCGAGTTGAATTTGGCCGCACGGCTCGTGAGTATATATTCAGTGAGTGAATGATTGATCATCCTCGATGATCGATCATCAAATGCGCGCTGCAAGCTCATCCGGCCGATTCCTTCGTTTCGGCCAGATGAGAAGGGCAAGAACCATCGCGAGTGAAGCGGCGCTGATCTTCCAACCCCAATTGAATGCCACGTCATCGTAGCGAAGTTCAACACTGTGCGTGCCGACTTTGAGCGGGATCGCACGGAGACTGGTGAATGCCCGCAAGATTCTTGTGTCTTGTCCATCAACTGTGGCCTTCCACGCCGGATAGTAGAGATCGTTGATTAAGAGCACCGCGGGCCGTGAAGTCTGTACCACGACTCCGAATTCATTCTCCGAAAAGTGACTGAGAACGGTCTTCGCTTCTATTGTCTCCGCTTTTCGCGAAAAGCCGGGATTTGAGTTGATGCCGGTGTCGCTCACAATTAGCGTTCTTTGGAAATCAAAACTCGAATCGGAGTAGAGTCTGGCCGCAGCGGAGTCGCTCGGGACGGTGAGCCATTCGTGATAAAGCTTGAGGAAGGGAAGAGCGTTCGGCAATGTGACGAGTGAATCAGCGCGACCGTTTGCATCGGAGCCTTCGCTCACCATGCCCGCGACGCCCATGATCTCCATGCGTCGAACACTATCGACTACGGGTGGGAACGAGCGCGTAAGATGCATCGGGTTGATGTCGAGCAGTTGGGCCGAGTCGCTTGCCTCTTCAATGTTGAGTCGCAAGATCATCCCCAGGTTCTCGCGCGTTCCATAAGCCGTGCCATTCCGCCGCCAGAGGAGCTTCGCATGATCGCGCGGATGATATTCAAAGAAAGTTTGCAATGCTGGATTTGCTGCGTCTTCCTTAGTGATCGCATCCCGGCTGATGGTATTCCGGTGTTGCGTCGCATCGTTATAGAAAAGGTCCACGAGAATCAATGCGCCCGCAATTGGAAGGAGAAGGTTGAACCTGATCTTGCCGCGGGCGCTGAGAAGGAGAAACGCCGCAACGAGCATGCTCATGATCAGCAATGGAAGAAGCTGAAGGAGAAGTCCCGGTCGCATTTGGTGCGCGTGAAGAAAAATCCAATCCAGGACTCCAGTTGCCGCAACGATATTCACAAGCACAAGGACGATCGCCGCAGCAATAAAGAACTTGCGGTAGCGCGCAACTGTGTCCCGGTGTGTGAGGAAGAGATCGAGTCCGATCCCACCATAGATCGTCCCGAGCAGCCAGAATATCCAGAGCATTCGTGCCGGCGCGCGGACTTTATCGAAGAGTGGCACGAACTTCCAGAACATCCACTGAACCGGGAGAGTCGATCCGAATGCGAAGAGAATCGCAAACAAGCAAAAGCCAACCACGAACAGCAGATGCCGAGTGCGCGCGTCGTTGCGGTCGCGGCGATGTGTCCAGAGAGCAATCACCGCGAAGACCGCAAAAATCTCTGCGAGCGCCGACCAGTAGAATGTCGGCTGCATCGGCCCGTGTGATAACGTATCACCGGCTTCCGGAAACATCTTCGGAACGAGGAAGCCGATGAGACCGCCCCGATCGAGCGCATACCGGCTCGCTTCAGAGTAAGTCAGTCGTGCGCGTGCCGACATTCCCGCAAGTTCGAGCGATGGCAAAAGTTGAATCGCGGCGATGCCACACGCAAGCGCCATCGCAATGCCAAGCGAAGCAACTGGCCGGAAGGCGTTGTGCGTGAAGCCGCGTTCTCTCGTGCGAATGAACGCTTCCGCCAGAGTAAAGCAAAGGAAGAAGAAGCAAGTAAACAGAAAGACCTGCGGTTGACCGGCAAAGAAGCTGACGCCAAGAATTAGGCCCAGCCCAGCGGTTGAGCGCCACGAACTCCAGGATCGCAGCAGAAGCAATGTTGCCCAGGGCAGGAGCGCCAGTTGGTAGACGAACATGGGATGATTCTGGTCCGCGACAATCCTTGAGCCGAACCCATACGTCAACCCTGCGATGAGCGCCACCGCGTCGAGAACGTGGAAGTGCTTTCTGAGCAAATAGAACACCCCGAGTGCGGCCAGCGGGAGGTGCGCGATGGTCAGTACTTCCGGAACCAACACCGGAAGATGGCTCAGTCCCGGCGCGATAATGCGTGTGATAACGATTGCGAGAATATTCGTTGGATACCAGAATCCATTTTGACCATCGGCCAGGACGGCGGGCAAATTCCAATTGTAGGGATTCCAGAATGGGAGCGAGTGCTGCATCCCAAACATGTAGTAGCAGTAATCCCGGACCGGATACTCCCACGAATGAAAATCCTCCCAGAAAAAACGCAGGCCCGCAAAAACCGGCCAGTACACGAGCGAGGCGAAGACACAATAGAAAAGCGCTGCGGCCGCGACCGGAATGCGCAGGCGCAGCCAGAAGTCCCCATCGGACTCATCGCGGAACAATCCTTGCGCGTGCGCGCTTGAGCTTAGCATGGTCAGGTCTGTTCGCCTTTTTGTGGTTAGCTTGTTCGTGGTATTGGCCGGGATCGCAGTGGGTATTCCGGAGCTACACGCTCAGGGTGCCGGCTCGTTCCCGACGACGGTCAACAAGTCCGGCTCGCAATTTCGCATTGCGCGTTTAAAATACGCGGGCGGCAGCGATTGGTACAACGACCCCTCGAGCGAGCCGAACTTGCTCAACTTCATTCGGCAGAATACCAACATCGAGGTCGCGCCCGATTACATCTGGGTCGATCTGGCGAGCGATGCGATCTTCAACTATCCGTTTCTTTTCATCACCGG
>JADGPZ010000160.1 GCA_017882165.1 Candidatus Kapaibacterium sp. | reverse complement strand
TCGCCTGATTTCAAGCCCAGTCACCTCGTCTAAGACTGCGCGAGGCCATCGCCCACGATGAAGCTAATCCTCATTGTTGTCCTCAACGTCGGCCTCGTCGGGCTGTTCTTCTATCTGCTGCGCAAGAAGAACCTGCTCTCCTTCATGGATGGCGGAAAGTGGTGGCTGACGTGGCTTTCCATCGCGATCATCACGCTGATGGACGAGCTGACGAGCGTCTTCTACGTCGCGGCGGAATCGTACCTCATCGTTGGCGTCGCGGCGTTCGTGTTCATTATTGCCGCATCGATTCTCATGCGGTTCCTCTCGAGCCGGATGATCGAGATCGCGCATATCCTCGAAAAGCACGGGATTCGCGGCGGCGGTGTCTATAGCTTTAGCTATCTCGTGCTCGGTCCGACGATGTCGTTCGCGGCCGTGGCGTCCATCCTTGTCGATTATATCCTAACGGCTGCGATCTCGACTGTCGCGGCAGTGTATAATGGGAGTTCGTTCTTTTCGCTCTCGCCCGTCGTAATCTATGGCCTGATGTTTTTGGTCGTGTGGTCCGTTGCATTCCTGAACATCATCGGCATCCGCGAAAACGCGCGATTCACGTTCTTTATCTTTATCGCTGCGGCGATGATCCTGCTGACGCTCATCGTTTCGGCCGCAGTCGATCCAAGTCCCGGCCAGTTTGCCAGAGCCTCGGAAGGTTTCCATCTTTCGTGGAGTGGCCTTACGGAGCACGGTCTGTTCGGCGGCGTGAGTTTCTTTATTTTCGGTATCTCGGGCGTCATCCTCGCGTATTCCGGAATCGAGAGTGTAATCCAGACAGCGGGATTGGTCAAGTCATGGAAGGACATCCGCAAGGCCTACATCTTCCTTGCGCTGACGGTTGGGATCGTCACACCGCTCATCACCATGCTCGTTCTGACGCGGACGGACATTGACTTCCGCGCTCACGAGAACGACCTCGTCACGTTCTTTGCCCGAGTGGTGAACGGCCAGGTCTTCGCCTATTTCCTGGGTGGTCTGGCGAGCTTTACGCTCATCATGGCGGTCAACACGGCGTTCGTCGCATCGAGTGAACTGTTGGAGCGTGTTGCGCATCGCTACGGTTTCGATTGGCTCATCAAGACAAACAAGGCCGATTCGCTCTTTCGCATTCACATCATGAATGCGACGCTCTTCACCGTAATTATTGCGGTCACGGCCGGCAGTCAGGAGATGCTTGCGCACATGTACGCGGTCGGCCTCGTCGCGAGCTTTACAATCAACATGGGGGCGCTGGTCTATTACCGCTACTCCGAAGGCAGCGAGGAAATCCCGGACTACCATACCTCGCGCACAGGCACGTTCGTCATCTTTCTCCTCCTGCTCTCAGTCTTTGGCTTTATCGCGTACCACAAGTGGCAAGGCTTCGTGCTTTGGGCAGCGGCGGTCACGATCTTCCAGATCATCGGCTTCCGTGTAGCCAAGCGGCGCGCACCGGAGATTCAGCAGTTCCGCAAGACCGACAGCCCGATGGAGCTGATGTTCCGCATTGCGGAAGCAGACGAAACGAAGGACTTTCACATCCACTTCCGCCGTCAGCAGGAGACCACACCGATCCTTGACGATCCGCAGACGGCGTATGTCACGTTCTATTCCCCCCGCTCCGGTTCGCCGCCGAAGTTGGGCCAGAACCACTACTTGCTCACGATCTTCCGCGAGTCGATGGCGAAGCGCCTTGTTTCGCTCATCTATGTGCTCAAGTATGATTTCGCGGATCGCAAGCTCGTCTTTCATTTAGGCTGGCCAACCTCGAACTGGGTCGACCGTGTTTCGACGGGGGTGATGGTCTATGCCATCATGCGATTGCCGCGCCGGTTCCCGGAATTCAGCTTCATCATGGAGTATGAACGGATCCAGAAGACCGTAGAAAATTTAGGATGATGAAAGATGTCGGTGTGGTCATTGCCGCCGCAGGATCCGGTACTCGATTCGGCAGCACCAAACAGTTCGAGCGCCTCGGAGATTTTTCGCTGTACCAGTATGTGACAAAGACGTTCGCCGCGATCGAATCCGTCCGCGCGATCGTGCTTGTTGGCCGCGAAGAAGACGTGCCCAAATATGAAGCAGGATTTCGCGAACTCAATCCACGGTGCGAGTGGCGCGTCGTCGCCGGCGGCGCGACGCGGCAGGAATCGGTTGCGAAGGGATTGGAAGTATTCTGCACGTTGAGCGTGGGCGCTGGCGAGGATATTGAGATCTTACTTGTCCATGATGCCGCTCGGGCACTGGTCGATGCGCCGCTGATCGAAGCGGTGATTCAAGCAGTCCGCGAGCATGGCTCGGCGATTCCGGCGCTGCCGGTGGTAGACACGCTGAAGCGGACGGACGGGGAGAGGGTGATCGAGACAGTCTCGCGTGAAAATCTCTGGCGCGCACAAACGCCTCAGGGAGCGCGATTCGAGTTGATGCTTGGCGCGTATGATGTGGCGCCGGAAACCCTCCGTGCCGCTACCGACGAGGCGCAGTTACTCGAACGGATTGGCGAGCATCCGTGGATCGTGCCAGGCAGCGAGCTGAATTTCAAGATCACGTATCCGGCTGATCTGGAACGAGCACGAGCTTCAATCGCGAAAGCCGGTTAAGATGAATAAATTATGACGGGGATTTTTTTCAACGATTTCGATGAGGCTGGTGTTGTATTAACTTCCACAAGAAATTTTCGCCGCTCCCAGGCACTCAAGAAGGGTATTAGCAAAGCATGTTGAGTCTCGTTTTCGTAGTTATCTCAAGTTACCTGATCGGCTCGATTCCGTTCGGGATAATCATTTCGAAGCATTTTCGGGGATTTGACATCCGTACCAAAGGGTCCGGCAACATCGGCTCGACGAACGCGTTTCGCGTGCTCGGCTGGAAGCTTGGCCTCACAGTCCAGATTCTCGATCTTGCCAAGGGCCTCGGCGCAGTGCTGCTGGCAACGTATTTCTTCAATGGTCTCCCATTTCATAATGCGACCCCGTTCGAGGACATCACGATCTTCCGGCTGATCGCTGGTTGCTTTGCGATTTTGGGGCATGTCTATACGGTCTTCGCGGGATTTCGGGGCGGCAAAGGGATTAGCACAGCGGCCGGGATGCTGATCGGCGTCGCGCCGATCGAGATCGCTGTCGTTGCCGGTATCTTCCTTCTGGTCGTGTTTCTCAGCGGTTACGTTTCGCTTGGTTCGATCATCGCCGCCATCATGTTCCCGACCACGATGTTCATTCGCGAAAATGCGTTCGGAGCACACATTGTCGGTTATAGCACGCTGATCGTATTCGCAATCGCGCTGGCGGTGTTTCTCATCTACACGCATCGCGCCAACATCAAACGCCTGATCGAGAAGCGCGAGCATCGGTTCGATCGCTTGCGCATCTTCAGCAGGGGATAGGATTTGGGATGAGGGTAGAACCCTGGGGATAATGAGCGACACTCCTTCCCTGAACACACAATGAAAGCGGCAGTTATTGGTGCCGGCGGCTGGGGCACGGCGCTCGCACGAGTGCTGGCCGAGCGCGGGCATTCGGTCACGCTCTGGGTGCGCGATGAGTTGTTTGCGCGAGAGTTGCGCAAGTCCGGCGAAAACCAGAACTACCTTCCGGGCGTCGCCATCGATCCCTCCATCGAAATCACACACGACGCCAGTGCGATCACCGGCAAGGAGTTGTATGTCTTCGCGCTTCCTTCGCAAGCGACACGCGACGTTGTCTCGACGCTCTCTCCCAACATTTCACGCGAAGGTGCCATGTATGTTAGTGTGTCGAAAGGCATCGAACGCGAGACGCATGAGCGTGTCACGCAGATCATCGCCGAGACGCTCGACGTTCCAGCCACGAGCACGGTTGCACTGAGTGGTCCAAGCCACGCCGAAGAAGTCGCGCGCCGCGTGCCGACGGCCGTTGTCGTAGCGGGTGAGGATCATGATACGGCGCGCGCTGTGCAGGAGGCGTTTCTCCTTCCGTATTTCCGAGTTTATTCCAGTGCCGATGTGATCGGCGTCGAGTTGGCCGGCGCGCTCAAGAATGTGATCGCCATTTGCGCTGGAATGATCGACGGCGCGGGCTTAGGTGATAATACGAAGGCGGCACTCATGACGCGCGGCCTTGCCGAAATGCGGAGGCTTGGGATTGCCCTAGGCGCTGAGGAGCATACGTTCAGCGGGCTGGCGGGACTTGGCGATCTCATTGTAACGTGCGATAGCAAGCACTCGCGCAACCGCTATGTCGGCGAAGAGATTGGCCGTGGCCAGAAGCTCGCGGAGATCCTGAGTAGCATGAAGACAGTCGCCGAAGGTATCACCACCACCGAATCCGCCCGCAGCCTTGCCCGATTGCATCAGATCGAGATGCCCATCGTGGAGGAGACCTACCGCATCCTGTTCGAAGGCAAAGACCCACGCGAAGCCACGAACGATCTCATGACTCGCAATCCGAAGTCGGAACGGTGGTAAGTGGGATGTTCGTCACGCAGCCTGCCGTGCCCGATTCTTCTCAGCCACATCAGGAAGCAAACGGCTAAGATCCCGGATCTCAAGTTGAACAAGGTTGCCGTCCTCACCGTACTCGGCGACGAGACCTCCCGGAAATTCCTCGCTATCCGTAATCGCTCCGGGACTCAGGTGGTCACGAAGACGGATTGTGAGAATGTCTACCTCGCTATCATAATCGTAAATCATATTGATCTCCTGTATCTCTGAAAACGCGATGCAACGTAAATGGTTACAACAGAGGGTGGCTCCTGCGCTTCATCGACAAGCACGCGCAAAAGGTACTTCTTGCCATTTGGGCGTTCGTACAGTCGTTGATAGAAGTACTTCCCAGATTCGGAGTAAATGCGCTCCTCCGGCCGCATTAATGTCTGCTCAAGCTGGCTGACGCTGATTCCCAATGCGATCAGCTTATCAGCGGCGTGACTTGAGAGCCTGTAACGCGTCAGCATTGGAATCAGAAGATTGGCAACTATCCCTTCCCATTAAACGTCAGATAGGTATGGTCCTGTAATCCCTTCTCGTATTCGCTCAGCATTCTCATCGCTTCGTTGGGACGCAGCCGGTCGGACTTGATCGCATCGTCGAATTGGACTTTCATGCGGCGAACCAGTTCACTCTGGTGATATTGCGTGAGCTCGAGCACTTGTGCGATCGAATTGCCGGGGATCGTCTCTTCAATGTAGAAGCCAGAATCTTCGTCGGGGTCGAGGAACACGTGTGCTTCGTTGACACGACCGAAGAGATTGTGCAGGTCGCCCATGATGTCCTGATACGCGCCCGTGAGGAAGAAGCCCAGGTAATATGCTTCGCCAGCTTTCAGAGGGTGCAGAGGAAGCGTCGTCCGCACGTCGCGGATGTCTGCAAATTTCGTCACCTTACCATCGGAGTCGCACGTGATGTCCACGAGCGTACCGTTGATCGTAGGTTGCTCGTCCAGCCGATGGATCGGCATGATCGGGAAAATCTGGCCGAGTGCCCAATGGTCCAGCAAACTCTGGAAGACCGAAAAATTGCAGAGGTATTGATCGGCCAGATGGGGTGTGAGATCGGCGATCTCCTCCGGGATTTCTTCCTCGATGTTCGGGTCCTCCGCGCGGCGTTTGAAGAGCGCGACGATCTCCTCGACAATGTGCCAGTAAAACGTCTCGATCTTCGCCTTCGTCGCGAGATCGAGAATGCCGAGATCGAACGCGTTCTGCGATTCGTCCTTGATCTGCAACGTGTCATGCAGCGCCTCGCGCGGGTTGATCTCAATGCGCTCCTCGATGTCCCGGAGCTGCTTGATCCACTTGTGGTCGGTGCGCTTGACCGTCAGATCGTATTCTGCCTTCGTCTTCTCGATCGTGCCAAACACATTGACGACGAGCAGCGCATGGTGCGCGACGATCGCGCGGCCCGACTCGGAAATTATATGCGGGTGCGGCACGCCTTCCTCGTCGCACACGTCCATGATGTTGTAGACGGTGTCCGCCGCGTATTCCTCCATCGTGTAGTTCGCGGAGGAGTGGAAGCTCGTGCGGCTGCCATCGTAGTCGATGCCCAGACCGCCGCCGACATCGAGATACTTGATACTCGTCAGCCCCATCTTTAGCAACTTCGCATAGTACCGCGTCGCTTCACGAATCGCGCGTTTGATCGAAAGAATATCCGGCACCTGACTGCCGATGTGGAAATGGACGAGCTGGAGCGATTCGAGCGCGTCCATTTTTGTGAGATAGTCGATTGCTTCGACCAAGTCCATTGTCGAAAGTCCGAACTTGGCCGACTCGCCGCCAGAAGTTGACCAAATGCCGGTGCTCTTCGCAGCCAGTCGAATGCGCACACCGATCAGCGGTTTCACGCCAAGCTCGCGCGCGACTTCGACAATCGCCTTCACTTCCTCGACCTTCTCGGCGATCATGATGACCTTCTTGCCCAAACGGTTGCCCATCAGCGCCGTGCGAATGAAGGCCGTGTCCTTGTAACCGTTGCAAATGATGATCGCGTCCGGATTCGTGTGCGTCGCAAGCGCGGCAAAAAGCTCCGGTTTGGAGCCGGCTTCGAGACCGTAGTTAAACGGCCGGCCCGCGTCTTCGATCTCTTCGACGACTTCGCGAAGCTGGTTGACCTTGATCGGAAACACGCCAAGATACTGCCCTTGATAATTCTGCTCTTTGATATTCTCGGCGAACGCCTGGTTGAGCTTCACAACTCGGTCGCGCAGCAAATCCTGAAAGCGCAGTACGAGTGGGAATCGCAGGCCCCACTCGCTGGCATCCGAGATGACATCCATGATGTCCATCGTCGCGCCCTGCTCGCGCAGCGGCGAGACGGTCACATTCCCCTTGGCATTGATGCCGAAATATCCCAATCCCCACCGGTCGATGTTGTAGGTCTCGATGGCATCCTCGATCGTCCAATCCGGGGGAGTCTTGCTGTTGGCGGGCGTGAGATTATGCGCAGGGCCATGGCCGTTCGAGCCGTTCACGTACTCGCGCGATTCGGTGAGCTGCTGCTCGTGGGATAAAAGCTGTTCGGGCAAGTCCGTGGTGCGAATGAAGTGTGGCGAATGCGGATTGATGACAGATGAGATCACCGATGATCTCGCCGTGCCCGAACAGCAACGGCACGAATTCGGTGCAAGCGAAATTTGGTGCGGAGTGGCACAGCCGTTCTCGGCTGTGTCGTCGATCTTTTAGATCGACTTGGTACAGATCCGAGAGGATGTCGCGGACTAAAAGTCCGCTCCCACAGCCGAGAACGGCTGTGCCACTACCCACACCTAACCGCGCCCGGTTCACTTCCCGGCAACGTTCGCGGGCCTGATGTGTTAACAGAACAGTGTCCGGTTTCAGAATTCATCAAGTATTTTTGTAACCCTGACGATCTCGAGCGTTT
>JADGPZ010000159.1 GCA_017882165.1 Candidatus Kapaibacterium sp. | reverse complement strand
TTGGTTAGCGGGCTCTGCATTACGACCGGCTTCCAGCTTTGTCCGCTATCGAGCGTGCGCATGCCTGCTGTCAGATTGGAGTTGTTATACAAATAGCCGGTGTCGGGCGATGGGAAATGGAATCCTGCGTAGCCCTGATACCGGTGGTCGGCGACGTGCCAGAATATCCCGCTATCGGTGGAAACGAGCGGATACGTAAGCCAGTCGCTCGTTACATCATCCGAAATACATTGCAGCATGCCGCCATTGGTGGCGTGGATTTGGGCGTTGCCGCCCACGGGACACTCGGCGAGCACGTCCCAGAGTGGTGCCGTTGCATTCTCGGGAGGCAGCGTGCCACGGAGGATTGTGCCGCTGCCGCCATTCTGGAACATCCCCCAGCCGCCACCGACGGCCAGCCAGCCGCCCGTTGCAGTCTTTACAACGCTGGTAATCGCATTGGACTGCGGGAAGGAAGTCGGTCTGATGGTCGCGCCGAGATCGTTCGAAACAGACAGGAGTCCATTCGACTGGCCGAATGCAAAGAAGCTCGTCGCATTGAAGAACGACACGGCACTGAAATCATTATAGGTCTCATCGTGCGGCATCTTGTGGATGCTCCAGTTAACGCCGCCATCGGTCGTTACGTAATACGCGCCCCATCCAACGACAACACCGGCGTTACGGTCATAGAAGTTGAGATCGGTCAGCGTCGTACCGTCTTTCGTAATGTCGTTCGCGCTCCAATGCTCGCCTCCGTCAGACGTTTGCACGAACATGCCGCAATTGCCGAGCACATAGCCCCGTTTGCTGTCGAGGAACGTGATCTTCGTTGGCATGCAACCCGTCATCGTTGCGGTATCGCTCCCCGGTACCTTGTATTGCTCGACCCAATTCACTCCTCCATCGGTGCTGCGATAGACATTCCCGATCCAGTTGACGATGAAAGCCGTGTCGGCGCCGATGCAGGAAACGTAGAATGGATCGATGATCGGGAATTCCTTCGGCTGCCACTCATGGCCGCCATCGGTGGTAACAACCGCATTGCTTCCGGTAAACCAAGCATTCGTTCCGTTTTGAAGGATCATCCCATGCAACGAATCGCCGAACGAGATGGCGGTGAGATCGAGCGAGTCGCCGACCTCGCGGCGCTGCCAGGTCGTACCATCGTCATCGGTGATGTACAGATAGCCGTGCGAGGTCGTGGCCACGATCCGCGTTGGCGATTGGTGCGTCAGCGCGGTGAAGTTGACAGGCCCGACCTTCTCCCATTTGGAGACTAATGGGGACTGCGGAAAGACCGCACCGGGAGCGACCGTGGCTAACATGAGAATGATGCAAGTTCGAATACGCATGAAACCTCCGTTTAGTAGATGTTCACTCATTAGAACACGGATGCGAGTTGCGAGTTACTCAGAACGCCCAAACTTGACTACTCAAAAACTACTTAGAGAGCGAGAACCCGACAGGTGCGAATGCTCGCCCGTTTCATCTCTTAGCGCGTGATTGTGAACGGTGTCGTCGCGGTTTCCCCGCCAGCCGAGCAACGTATCGTATAGACGCCATCGGGTAAGGATGCGACATCGAGCGTGAAATCCGGATTCGTTTCCGCACACGAATAGACCGTCCTACCAAGAATGTCGAGGAGATCGATCCGCATTGAAGTCGATGATGACCGGGTGACCGAGATGTGAATGGCATCACGCGCGGGATTCGGATAGATCGAAAGAGCGAGAGCATTCGCTTTGCTTTCTGCTCGTTGCTCGACGATGGAAGCGTGCGGAAGATTCAGCTTGGCGCGATACAACCCACCGTCCTGAATGAGCAAACCTTGCATATATCCGGGCGGCGGAGGAGCATTGATGAGCGTTCGAACAAACGAAACAAGAATTGTGCTCGAATCTGAAAAGAAGATTGCGTTGGTATTCATTCCAGTCCAACCCATTGTCTGGCCGTTCGCCGTGAAGCCGTTCGCGGCTGGAAAAATCTCCTCGCGGTTCGTTGGAACGAGCAACCAGCTCCACGTGAGTCCGGCATCTGTTGTGGCCAGCACCGCAGCGGAATCGAGCGTAAGGAAGCCCAATCGATCATTCAGGAAATTGATGGAATTAAACGCATGCGCGTCCGCTGCAAGCTTCTCCAATGTCCAGGTACTACCGCCGTCCGAAGTCCTGAAAATTTTCCCGTTGTCACACAATAAAAATCCGAGCGAGGCATTCCTGAAATAGACATTCCGTATCGTTTGAAGCGTCGGAATATTATTGAGACTCGTCCACGAAGCACCGCCATCCGAAGTCTTATAGACGGCAAAATGGATCTTTGCTCCATAATTGAAGGGCTTGCCCGGCTGTTGGACGATCAGAGTATCTGAAACGCGTGCCGTGACAAAAGCATCGAGTCCATCTGGCGATGCGATATTCATCAGCGAAATTCGATAGATGTTGTAGCCCGGATACGGGCAATTCGTGGAACACGCGATGGAGTCCTTTAGCCAATGCACTCCGCCGTCAATCGTGCGGACGAGGGAGCCTTGGAAGCCGAAACCCGTATCGCTGGTGCCGAATGTTGTGCCATGAATATAGCCAGACATATCGACCTGTTTCCAACTCCGCCCGCTATCGAGCGTCCGCAAATTGACTCCCCCATAGACCTGCGGATTGGAACCTGTATAATAGAAATAGCCGGTGTCCGGCGATGGGAAATGAATGGCGCCATAGCTCGGATCGTGTCGATCGGTTATGTGCCACAAGAAGCCGCTATCCATGGAAACGAGAGGATACGATCCGGCGACAGATTGGAGCAGAGCGCCATTGGTGGCGTGCAGGCTTACCGCTCCGCCAGAGGGACACTCCGCGAGCACGGTCCACACCGGAAAAGTCGCATTTTCGAGTGGCAGGACACCATAAAGGACCGTGCCAGAGCTTCCGATTGCAAGCCATCCGCCGGATGTGGCCCGTACCATAGCGTGGATGTAATCGGCTTCCCAGAACGCGCTCGGTCTTATCGTCGCGCCGAGATCGTTCGAAGTGTAGAGGAGGCCGTTGATGTCCCCAAACGCGAAGAAACTCGTATCAGTGAAGCAGCCGACCGTGGTGAAGTCATTCCAGGTCTCATCGTGCGGCATTTTGTGGACGGCCCAGTTTGCGCCGCCATCGCTCGTCACAAGATACGCGCCGGTGGCGCCAATCACGCCAGTCTGCCGATCGAAGAAATCAATATCGAGTAGGTTCGTGGTGCTGTCTCCGATTTTTCGAGCAGTCCAATGCGCTCCGGCATCCGAGGTCTGCGTCAACCACCCGCCTTGTCCGAGCGCGTAACCGGTTCGGGAATCGACGAATTTGATTTTCGCAGGACCCTGCCAGATTCCATGCGCGGTATCGACTACGTACGTTTCGGTCCAGGTGGAACCGCCATCCGTCGAGCGAAAGATGTCTCCGATTTCGTCAACGAGGAAGGCCGTATCGGCGCCGATGCAGGCGACGCGCGCAACGCCAAAGACGGGAGGTGGCTTGATGTTCCATCGCTGACCGCCATCGGTCGTGACCACAAGCCGGTACTCGGAGTATGGCATAAACGTACCTTCGCTCAGTGCCATCCCATGGAGCGAATCCCCGAAGGAAATCACTTCCAAATCGAGCGTATCGCTGATCTCCTGACGCCGCCAGGTTGTGCCGTCGTCATTCGTGATATAGAGGTAGCCGTGGTCGGTCGTCGCCACGATCCGTGTGGGGGACTGATGCACGAGCGCGGTGAAGTTCACCGGCCCGACTTTTTCCCACTTCGAGACTAACTGCGCCTGGGCGTTGGGGGCGCTCTGTGCGAGCAGAGCTGCCACGATGAATAGGGAGAATCGAAATCGCATAGGGCCTCCAAGTGAATGATGGTTCATTCATGGAACACCGTACGAGGCACAGAGTTGCTCCCGAGACCCAAGCTTAACTACTCAAAAACTACTTAGATGCGGGGATAACCACCCGTCATCGTGGGCGATGACCCCTCCTTGAAAAGGAGGGGGGGAAGCCGGAACACCCGCGCCGGAGAGCGAGTTAACTTCCGTGAGGCTGCTTGGTCGCGGACTCGCCGATGCTCTTGCTGCAACAACTCACTTGCGAACTGTTAACCCGCCTCGCGCGCCAATATCACCACCGGGATTTGCACCGACGCTGAGTTCGAATCTCTACTTGATTGTATAGCTGGAAAGCTCCAGATGGTATCCTCTCTCTTTATACGTAACGCTTGTGTAGACTGGTTGATCCTCTTTGATAATCCACCCGGTTTCCGGCGCGAACCAGATCGTCTCACCAGGACTGGTGCCGTAGCTCGGTGGAGGATTAAGACTCTGCGTGACTGCGATCTTAACGGCATTAAACGTGTGGCCGGCAAGCGTCACCGTTTCCTGTCCCCCGTATGTGAAGTTGTCGGCGCTGGTGTAGCGCGTTCCATCCGAGTATACACTATCGAAGGTCGTATACGATTGTGAACCCTTGCTTGCAATCGGGATTGTTTCCCAGACATTCTTATCGCCGGGATATCCGCCGCTCTGCACGAAGACTGAGATATCTCCGTTCGATTCGTAATTTACGAAGAGAGGATGACTAATGTCCGTATCAATAACGAACTGCGAAACATTCGTCTTTCCTTGTTGGCTAATCCCGGACGCGATAACGTGATATGTCGCTGTCCTGGTACTGCCGCTCACGGGCTGGCCTGTTGCGGTATCGACTTCCCACGATTGATATGTGAACGAACTGCCGGTACCTGCAGCATGAGTTGCCAGCAGGGGGGTGTTTGGGTCCGTAGAATTCTTGCAACCCAGCGCTCCAATCGCGAGCAGGAGCAGGATTGTACTTGTTGTTTTCATCGGCCGATTAAGATGGATGGACATATAATGAAAATGACTTCATCGCAACAGGACTATTCTCAGTCACATTCCCACCCCGGGATGGGCTACCGCAACGCGCTAACGGAACGGGCTATTTACTGTTGAAGTTAGCTTAACGGTCAACTTCTCACGTCGAATTTGCCGCAAGAACTCTACCACGAACTGTTAACTCGCCTCTCGCGCCTTCGGCAGCGCCGGGAGTCTGTTGCGCTGTGGAGCGGAGTGCTGAACGGCCTGGCTGCAGCAACGATGATCGCTCTCGCTGCCATCATCGCTGAACTGGTCGGCCATTTCTCCATCACCGGCCGGACGTGGCTCTTCTGGGTTGCACTCGCTGGCGCGCTGGCCTCGCTGATCGCGCTCTCGCTGGGGCCGATTCTCACGCGTCTTGGCCTTCGCCCGCGCGCGACCGACGATGAGCTTGCGCGGACGATTGGCCGGTACTATCCGACGGTCAGCGACCGGCTCGTTAACACGCTGCAACTTGCACGGCCGCTTTTTTCAAAAGCGTCGAATCTTCTGGGTTCTCCGAGTTTTGCGCTGGCGGCATTCTCGAACACATACAGCGCTGTTCGTCCGCTGGATTTCAACGCCATTGTGGACGAGCGCCCGATGAAGAGGGCGGTGCTGCTATTTTTCGTAACACTCCTGCTTGGTGCGGCGGCATTCTTTGGCGCGAAGGACGATATGCTCGCGGCAACAGGTCGCCTTACGCACTTCCGAACATTCTACCAAAAGCCCGCGCCGTTTACGTTTATCGTATTCCCCGGCAATGCGCGCGTCATGCGCGGCGATTCCATTCACGTGATCGTTGTCACGCGCGGCGAGCAACTTTCGACCATTGAACTTCGCACACGCGAGGAAGGACAGAAAGATTTCGACCAGGTTACGCTTCACGCTGCACCGTTCGACACGGCATGGGCGAAAGCCCACGGATTCCGGAGTGGGTTTACGTACTCGATACATGCGCAGCATCCTTTGGAGTACTATGCCGAAGCGCACGAGATCGAGTCGGAGCACTACAGAATCGACGTGCTGGACCATCCGATTGTCCGCTCGCTGAATGTCGAGATTCAGCAGCCGAGTTATACCCATCAGAAGCCGGTCAAGCTGACGGAGAATATTGGCGACATTTCTGGTGTGACCGGCACGCGCGGTGTTTTTCGTGTGGTGGCTTCTGCGCCCCTCAAGCAGGCGGAAGTGGTGTTTCACGCTGCCGACACTGGTACCAATCGGTCGGATCGGACTGATAAGTCCTATCCGCTGACAATAGCAGATTCTATCGCAACCGGAAGCGTGATCTTCTCGCAGTCCGGCACGTATCACATCGACTTGCTCGATCGCGACTCGGTCGCGAGCGAACATCCGATCGAGTACACGGTGACGATCACGTCGGACGCACTGCCTCAGATTGCACTGATCGTGCCAGACTCTCGGGCCGATCTGCCGAGCAACATGCGTCTGGATATGCTCGCTCGCATTCACGATGACTTCGGCTTCAGCGGAATGCGGCTCGGTTACCGGCTTTCGAAATCGAAATACCTTCCACCCGAGACGACCTACAAATGGCTGCCGGTGCCGCTCTCGAACTACGCCGTGCAGGACTTGGACGTGCCCTTCATCTGGAACATGACGCCGCTCGGCATCGGACCGGAAGATGAAGTTTCGTACGTCATGGAGGTCGCGGATAACGATGCTGTCTCGGGTCCGAAGCGCGCACGGACGCCGGAGTACACCGTGCGGGTGCCATCGGTCGAGGAGATTTTCAAGCGTGCCGATGAAGAGGCGAACAAGGCGCAGAAGGATATGGCTGAAGTTAAGCGCGACGCCGAGGAGCTTCAAAAGAAAGTCAACGAGACGCTTGACGAGATGAAGCAGATGAAGACGACCGATCTCGCGCACTCGATGCAGGACTTCTCCAAGCAGAAGGACGTGCAGCAAATGCTCGAACGTCAAAAGAACCTGAACGACCGGATTGATCAGGTCGCCAAAGACTTGCAGGAGATGACGAAGTCGATGGAGCAGCAGCAAGTGCTCTCGCCGGAGACGCTACAGAAATATCAGGAGCTGCAGGAGCTGTTCAAGCAGATCGACTCGCCGGAGCTGAAGAAAGCAATGGAAGACCTGAAGCGGGCGATGGAGCAGCAGAACCCCGACCCGAAGAAGATCGCAGACGCGATGCAGAACATGAAGCAGAGCGAGGAGCAGTTCCGCAAATCCATCGAGCGTACGGCGAACATCCTGAAGAAAATTCAGGCCGAGCAAAAAGTCGATGAGTTGATGAAGAGCGCGAGCGAACTCGCCAAGCAAGAGCAAAAGTCGGCGGACGACATGCGCTCGAAGATGGACCAGGGCAAGCCAATGACGCCCGAAGAGAAGGCCGCTGAAGCCCGCAAGGAGGCCGATGCGCAGAAAGAACTCGACCGGATGCGCGAAGCAATGAAGCAGGTCGCCGAGCAGATGAAGAAGTTGCCGGAGAAAATGCAGGCGCCCGAAGAGACGAAAGCCGCCGCCGAGG
>JADGPZ010000055.1 GCA_017882165.1 Candidatus Kapaibacterium sp. | reverse complement strand
CTTTGTGTAGGCCGGACTTCCGCCTGCGACTGGTTGCCCGGTCTCCGCGTATGCCCGAAGGAACGTGCCTTCATGTGGATAGGCTGCGTCGTTGCGCGAATCGATCACAAGCTCGCCTCGAACGGCGTTCAGTAGCAGTGTGCTGATTTGTGGTTCGAGTTCTCGCAGGGAGAACCAGCGTTGGCGCTCGCTGCGGACCTCGCCGGTGATCGACCCCAGCCGCTCGACCTGTCCGCCTGCCTTCAGGCGAATGCCAACATCTCGAAGCTCTCGTACGTCGTCGGTGACATTACTCGACAGACGATTGTCGCCCGTGATCGTCTGCAGCGAATAGGATGTGAGGTCCGTGTACCCGGTATAGACCGATCCTTCGAGTAATGCGAAATTTCGAAACAGCCGTGGCGCTTCAATGGTGAGCGAGGCATTCCGGGAGCGGGGACCCAGCCCACCGATGAGTGAATACTCTATCCCCGTGCCCGCAATATTCTCGTTAGCGAGTTCAACAGAGAATTGAGCGCCGAACTCATTATCGGCAAGAACGCCGAGGCGCAGCACATCCGATGCACGGGCATGGACCGTCACAAGCACGGTCGGGCCATACGTTGGGGAGTTACTCGTTCGAGCGATTTCCGTGTCAACGGTGGACGATCGCTCATCCGCGCGGATCTGCAGCCGAGTTCCAGGCCATAGCGAGTCGTATGCGATTTGGAGGATCGCGTAGTCGAACAGTCCAGTGCCGATGAGATTTTTGAGCGCCCGGTCCGCCTCGGCGGCATGGAGCACATCGCCAGCCGAGAATGGCAATTCACTCAGAGCGAGACTGGATTCGGTCCCGGTGCTACCGCGGATCACGATGCTTGCAATCGTACCATCATCGACGAACAAATCGACACACTGCGCCATCGGATGCACAACAACGCTATCGACGCGAGCGAGGCTGAAGCCTCGTTTCCGGTATTCCTGAACGGTCGCATGTTCGAGCGTCTTCAGAGTCCCGGAGTTCAATGTCTGGCCGATCCACGATTGTCCGAACGAAGGATTATAGAACACATTGGCATGTGAGACGACGCGGAGCTTCCGGAGCGAGGAGAGAATCGTGTCGGGATCGGAAACGACAGGTGGCGGATTGTAGGCCGTCAGTCGCTGGAGGCTCGGAAGCATCGTGCGCGCGGCTGCGCGGCCTGATTCGATCGCCTCGGCAATACTCACGGGGTCGTAATCCCCGTGTCCAGTAGGCTCCGGAGTGATGGTAATGTTTGCCTGTGCGAGTTCCGCTGCATATTGGCCCCGCATCATCAGAGAGATGACCTGGTCGGCGACATCCCACGGCGTCGTGAGTTGGTCGCGAGGGCGGAGCGGCGCGGTTGCATTCGAGACCACGACCTGCACAGCCCCCAAACTGCGCACAACATCGACGGGAATATTGGCGAGCAGGCCACCATCCATCAGGATCGTCGAATCCTGCGGCAGCGGGCTGAATCGAAGCGGCAACGTTGCACTTGCGCGAAGGGCTTCCGTCAGATCGCCCCGTGTGATCAGTCGCCGCTCGCCGCGCACAATGTCGGTCGTGACCGCGACAAACGGTACTCGCAGATCGCGCAGGAAATCCTCCGGCACCCCGGAGGGTGCCCGGAGCACCATCGAGTTGAGCAGCATCGTTAGCCGCTGACCGCTTGAGATTGCCTGCGGCAGGACCGGATTGAAAAAACCGGTGAACCGCAGCGAGAGCAGCGCGCGATCCGCGTCTTTTTGCGATAGGATTCGCTCCGTGCGATGTGCTTCGTCTTCGAGTCCGAGAATCTCCGGCCAGTTCGTCGAAATCGCGAACGCATCGAGATCGTGCGGCGAATAGCCGACTGCGTAGAGGCCACCGATCACCGCCCCGATGCTCGTACCGGCGATGAGATCGATTGGTACTTTGGCGCTATCAAGAATTTCGAGCACGCCGATGTGCGCGAATCCATTGGCACCGCCGCCGGAGAGTACGAGTGCAATTCCCGGAGGATGGACGAGTCTGGAGGCTTCAGGAAGTGGTGGCTGCGCGTACAGAACCCTTTGGTGGAGCGAGCCTCCAAGAAGAGTCAGAAAAGCGAGTGACAGTGCGACGCGGGCCATGGTGTGGGAAGTGACCTGAAACAGCTTGAATCGCCCAGAAGTGCGCCGCCGCGCGGTTTCGCCGTATTTTTGCCTGCCACAAAACTTAGCACTCAGCACTTAGCACTCCAATATGTCACTCCTCGTCGTCGGATCGCTCGCTCTGGACATCATCGAAACACCGTTTGCAGCGCGCCAGGACGCGCTCGGCGGAAGCGCCACGTTCATCTCGCTTGCCGCCAGTTACTTCTACCCGGAGAATCTCGGTGTGGTCGGAGTCGTCGGAGAGGACTTCCCTGAACGCGCATGGGAGCTGTTCCGCCAGCGTGAAATCGACACGAGCGGCATCGAGGTCGTCCCCGGTGGCAAGACCTTCTCCTGGCACGGGCGCTACCACTACGACATGAACACGCGGGACACGATCGCGACGAACCTGAATGTCTTCGCCGACTTCAAGCCGGTCATTCCGGCGAAATTCAAGTCGCCGAGCTTTCTCGTTTTGGGCAACATTCAACCGGACCTGCAACTCGATGTGATCCGCCAGCTCGACCGGAAACCGCGGCTGACACTGCTCGACACGATGAATTTCTGGATCACCGGATTCCGTGATGGCCTCGAAAACACGCTCCGCCACACAAACGCATTCGTGCTAAACGATAGCGAGGCACGTCTGCTCATCGACCATCCGAGCCTGATCGTCGCCGGACGCCGATTGCAAGAAATGCTTGCGCCGGGTGACGTTCGCATCGTTGTGATCAAGAAAGGCGAGCACGGCGCGCTGCTCTTCTACAACGAGCATCTCTTCAGCGCGCCAGCCTTTCCGCTCGAGGACATCTTCGATCCCACTGGTGCGGGCGATACGTTCATGGGCGGCTTCATCGGTTATCTTGCCAAACGCGGCTCGGTGAGCTATGAAGATTGCAAACGCGCGGTCATCTATGGCACCGTGCTGGCAAGCTATGCGTGTTCCAAGTTCTCGACCGAAGGCATCGAGAACCTCACGATGGAGCAGATCGTCGAGCGATTCCGGCACTTGCGCACGCTCTCGGCATTCGATCTGGAGGAGAACGTCTGACTCCATTGACGTAGCGACACGCCGCTGGCCTCGTCCCTACGGTAGACAGGAGACAAGACGTTCTATCAGCGCTCCGCCTGGTAGCCGGACTACCACGAAGTACACCCCAGGCACAAAGTTCAATGAGCGGAACTCGCATGATGTCGTGCGCACCTGTTGGGATGAGACGATGCGGCCTATCGCATCCACGATGTTGACTGTTGCAGGTCCATTCGTTCCGCTCCACTCTACATGCAACGCATCCCGGAACGGCTCGGGATAAACTGTTAGCCCGTCAAGCACCGGTATGGCGGCGCCTGGCGCAACGGTGGCCGGTGCTCCATTCCAGAGCGCTGCCGTGGTATCGATTGTATTCTGCAAAAGATCGGTGCTTTGGGCCAGAGCAAAAACGACGGTCATAACGACCGAGTCCTGCGAGGCTAATGGAAGATTCTTGAGGCCCATCGCCATCGAAATATCGCCGGGGCCGGCGGGACTGAAGAACTCCGTCATCGCTTTCCATTTGCCGCTCTTGTCGAAGCCCCCGCCGTAGGTGCTGATGTCCCCCTGCGTGCCATCGTTGCGGAGCGCGTGGTAATTCAGCGATGCGCCCGCGGGCAACGCGGAGATGACCTTCATTCCAACGAACGGGTAATTCGGCTCGACACGATAGGTGACAGCGGCACTATGAAGAGAATCGTAGCGAGTGACATTCAGCGCACCGCCAAGCCCAATATCCCAATCCATGTATACAGCGGCGGCGGTGCTGTCACTCGGTGGCCAATCGGTAATGCCAGTTTGCTTGCGAAAGACATACTGTACAATTGCGGCATTCGCGGCGAGACCTTGCGTGTATGCGTAGGCGCGTTGCGTTACATGAATGCCGACGCGCGTTGCGGAATCCGCAAGCGAATCCGAATACGAGCAGACCAGCTCCTGGGCAGCACCGTGGTCCGGCGTCACAGAGTGGATCGTCTCACTTCCCGCCAGATCTTGATTGGCGGAGTTATCGGTTTGATTGATGACCACATCGACTAAATGCTGCGCGTCGGTGCCGATCATAATGCCACCATTAAAGAGGACCCGCCGTGCGAGCGGGCCGATGGCGGGAGGTGCGTTGCGCCAGAGGAAGCCCGCGCCCTGATTGTCGGCGACCGGATCGTTGAAACCGATGGTCCCACGCGAGCTGAAGGTGACTGTGAGATTATTCGTGTCGAGATCGAGGTAATTCGGACTGACGATGAAAGAGAAGTAGTCGATGTCCGGTCCGTAGCCGGCGAGCGTGTCGAGGAACGTGACCTTGATCGTGACCTTCGTATTCGCCTGAACGGTATTGCTCACCGTCAGCCGCAACGCGGACTGGGCATTCTCAACAACCTGATTCTCCCCGGCTGCCCCGAACGAGACGGTGCTCGAATCAAGTATGACCGCTCCCGCGCCCTCAAAAATATCGAGCCTCGCCCAGAGCTGACGCACCGGCTTCAGATAGTTTCGCACCGAGAGCGCGATGCCTCCACTCTCGCCGGCAACAAAATGACCGAGTCCGAGATCGTCGGAGATGCCCACGCTCTCGATCCGCGCCGAAAAAGTATTCGTGTCTATGACCGCCTGTAATGCATTGACGAGACCGTGGCCAATCAAGTCCCGATGAGTGGCATCGGTCTGAATCGGTGTAGCAGTGGCGCGAACTTGCTGCATGGCTTGCCCTGCCGTCATCCACGGAAACCGTTGCCGCACTAATCCAACCACACCACATGCATGGGGCGACGCCATGCTGGTGCCCGTTTCTAATATGTATTTATTACCCGGAACAGTACTGATCACGTCCGTGCCCGGAGCTTCGATGGCCACGTGGGTATTGTAGTCGGAGTATGATCCGATCTGTCCGCTTGCATCGACCGCGCCAACACCGAGCACATGCTGATAGGCACCGGGATAAACATCAATGAATTGTCCATCATTGCCGGACGCCGCAACGACCGCACAGTCCTTGGCGTATGTATAGTTAACGGCGTCCTGCTCGGCTTGCGAATAGTTGTAACCGCCGAACGAGCAATTCACGGCCTTGGCGTGCATGTCGGCGGCGTAGATCATCCCTTCGAATGGGAAGTCGAGCATGGCCGAGTTGTCTGGGGCGGTCTTGATCGGCAGAATGCGCGCACCAAATGCGACGCCGGCGATGCCTTTATGATTGTTGCCGACTGCTGCAACGATTCCAGCAGTGTGTGTGCCGTGATCGTTGGGCGAACGTGGGTCGTTGTCCGGCGTGTCGCCGTAGGTGCCATCGAAATCCCATCCGTGCCAATCGTCAATGAAGCCATTTCCATCGTCATCGACGCCATTGGCTCGCTTGTCGATGCCATTGGTGTCAATGCCGGTCTCGCCCCAGTTGATTGCGATTGCACTCGCGATATCCTCATGCGTCCAGTCTGTGCCGACATCATCGTCTGCAATCAGCATCGTCGAGTCGCACCGGACGTGGTCCCACGCCTCGAACGCGTGAATGAGCGAGAGTCCATACTGCTGGCCGAGGAGCGAGTCGTTCGGTGTAAAGAGCGGCAGGCGCAGGTAACGCGGTTCTGCCAGTTCAATGACCGGAGATTTCCGTGCAAGTTGCACCACGACTTCCGGCGAAAGAGAATCAGCATAGCTTAGCACGAACCACCGTGAAAGCTCCTCTTCTGCCGAGCGCATATCATCTGACCGATCTGTCTGATCGGCCCGATACGACCGATCCGCCCCAGTAAACAGCGCTGGATTCGACCGCTCCCGGATATCCTCAAAAGCGACCGAATGTGTCGGCAAATATGGTCTCAGCCTCAGCCCATGCAGGCTCGCCGGTAGCCCGAGGAGATTCCGGATAACCGAATCGTTCTCAATTGCCGCCGCATGAATGTCGGTGTGGCGAAATGTGGGATCGAGCGCCGGCCGCACTTTCGCAAATGCCGCCGCAATCTCACTCGAAGCTGCGGGTGTAATACGAATCGCGATGAGACCGGGACGTGCGGCTTGCGATTGCGCGCTGAGGCCCGAGCAAAATATGAAATATGAAGTATGAAATATGAGGCAGAAGAGGATTGACTTTTTCATATTTCATGCTTCATATTTCATATCTTCACTTTACCGCGTACACCCTCATCCCGCTTGAGATGAAGTGATTCACAGTACGCATAGCCGAGAACACAAGTCGCTTGATTGGGTTGCGAGGGACCGCAGAGCCTGCTTCGAGAATTCCCCATTTTCGCAGCATTTCCATCAGGAGATCGCCCTGATTTGTCACACGGCTCGTTCGGAAGCCGACCTTCTCCAGATACTTTCGCATCGTGCGGTTCGAGAAGTAGTAGAGGTGTCCCTCCGGCATGAAGTAAAACCAGTCTTTGCCCTTGACCTTCCTCTCCGGGCAATCGTAGTTGCCGGTCGCCATGAAGAGCACTCCGCCCGGTTTCAGCCAGCGGTGGACCGTCTTCAGTGATTCCAGCGGATGCGGCAGGTGCTCGATCACTTCGCGCATTACGATTACGTCCCACGAGCCATCGGGGAAGTCAGCATCTTCGATGGACTTAGTGTCGACGGGAATTCCCAAGTCTCGCACAAAGCCTGCCGCGTACTCCGAGAGTTCAAGTCCATGGACATCAAAGTTATGCGCTTTCGCCTTGGCGAGAAATACTCCAGTGCCGCAGCCGATCTCAAGTAACGATCGCGCGCCAGGAGCTGCCATCATGGCCTTGATGGTATCAAGGTCCCAATCGTGCAGGTCGTAGGTTGGCTTCTGTGCCCCGAACTCATCCACATCGCGGACGTAGTTGACGCTCTGGTCGAAGCCGTGGCCCTGAAAGTAATCGGCGTCATACAGTTCCGCGATCTTCGCGCCTTTCAGGCGCGGATTGGTATAGACCATCCCGCATCGCGAGCACTCAACGATCTTGAAGCCGCGCTTCTCATAGCGCAGACGTGCCTCATCCGCCCCGCAGAGATCGCAGGGAAGTGATTCGAAGTCGGATGGCAGAAAGTCCAAGCAGGTATTGAGTAATGAGCAATGAGTAACGAGTAGCGAGGCCGTTGTGTTGCGCCGGGCTTGCGAAGCTACTCGCCCACAATTCCCTTGCGCATGGCCTGGGCTGCCGGCGAAGCATCGAGATCGATCAGCATCGGTCCTTCCCGTTTCGCGTGGCCCGACGCGACCTGAGGCGGGTTTACTTCGGCTTCTTCGCTCTCCCGGTGGGGCGTAACGCCAATCATCGAGAGATACCTGCTTATCGGTAGCGTGTCTGTACCATGGATGTACCGGTTGTTGAAATCGGTGAGATCGACCCCGCTAATCTTCTCGACTTTATGGATAAGGTCTTCGTCCTTGAAGGTCTTGCCGTGCTTTGCCTCGTCGTTGAGGGCGAACATCACATCATCGAGTGTTCGCTTGTTATTCGTCCTGCTGCGAATCTCAAGATCGAGCATGAGCGCGACGAGCGGGCCTTTGATGTAGAACAACTCGGCCTCGTCCAAATGGAAATCGCTTTCGTCAATCGAAAGCTGTTCGAGCGATTTGCGCTTGGCCGAGTCAGCCCCTTCGCGGAGCGTCGCGGTCCACAAGCCGATCGCATCGTAAAACGAGGAAGGGGAGAGAATGCTATACCGCGAAAGAAGTGTTCGCGAATAGTATTCGGTCACGCCTTCCGCAAGCCAGAGACTCGTCGTCTTCACACGTTGCGTATAGTCGAATGGACCGAGGAGCGACGAATGAATGCGCTTGACGTTCCAGAGATGGAAAAACTCGTGCGAATAAATACTGATGAACGATCGCTTCAGCATCGGCCACGCAAAATTGCTGAGCATATAGTCGCTGGAGTTCATGTGCTCCAGCGCGCCTTGTGCAAAGGTCGGAGTCCGCCGGAGGCTTGGCGAGTAGACGACGAACGTATAATGGTCGTAAGGCGTGTCGTGGAAGAAGTCCGTCTCGGCATGGACGATCTTCCGCAGGTAGCTTGTGAGCGAGTCCAGCTTTGCGGTCGAGAATGTCACATCGCTTGCGATCGCAACATCATACACCGCCGAGCCTTCGCGGAAGCTTCGCGTGACCATGTAAGGTGGGCCATCAGCGGGTGCGGCCATCACTGGCGCATCGGCAAGTTCGTCGTAGTCTTTGGCGTAGAAGTCTGTGTTTTGGAACGTGGCGTTCGTGTCCTGGACGTACCCAGCTTTGGATGGCGCGAGGGCGCAGACGAGCTTCCAGGCCGCTGGCTTGTCGTAACGCACGTAGGCTGGAGCCTTCTTATCATCATCGAAGTATCCAAACAGCGCCGTGGCGTTCGCGAAGAAGAGATTTGTATCCATGTTTGCCATCGCGAAGTAGAGGCTCGTCGTATCCGAGTGCGAATCGAGCACATCGTACTCGATCTTCGCGATCTTCTGTCCGTTCGCGATGGACCAGCGGTCGTCATTTTCCTGCTTGACCGGCAACTCTGTGCCGGCCTTGTCGAACGCGTGAAATTCCCTCACGTATCGGCCGTAATGTGTGACGCTATACGCGCCGGGGGCCCAAATCGGCATTTGAAAGACCGCTTGCTTCGACTTGAAACCAACGGGCGTCAGCGTCACATGCACCTGGTGCAGTGACGTTTGTCCCAAATCGACCGAGTACCGAAGCTCGTGAGCCTGGGCGGATGTCCAGAGGAGGGCGCAGAGCAGGGTTGTGGCAAGAAGGCGAATTCGCATGTGGATTAAAAAAAAGACTTGATGCAGGTGCTATACTACGCGGGCGAACCCACGCTGGTTTCTTGCTTGGCAGTCGAACTTTCGAGCAGCGAGATAAAGACATTTTCGAGCGATGGCTGCACCCGGCGCAGGCTCGTGATGTGTACCCCGCTCTCGATGAGATGACTTCGAATAGTGCTTTCGTCCACGCCTTCATCCAGCACAACATTCAGCCTGTCACCGAAGGCCTGCACGCCTTGCGAGAGAGACTGAAGTGTGTCGAGCGTCCGGCGGATATCCGGCGTGACGATCTCGAACAACTGTCCCTTCATCTGCTTTCGCACGGCTTGCGGTGTGTCCGCGATTAGGATTTGGCCGTGGTCCATCAGTGCGACACGCGTGGCGCGTTCGGCCTCGTCTAAGTATGGTGTCGTCATCAGGATCGTGATGCCTTGCGTAGTAAGTGCGGAAAGAATTTTCCAGAAATCGCGGCGCGAAACGGGATCGACACCCGTCGTCGGCTCGTCGAGGAAGATGATCTCCGGCGTGTGAATGAGCGTTGCGGCAAGCGCAAGCTTTTGCTTCATGCCGCCGGAAAGTTGTCCTGCCAAACGCGCGCGGAATGGCGTCAGCCGCGTAAACGCAAGCAGTTCGTCCCGCCGTTTGGCATAGTCACCCACACCGTGAATCTCAGCGAAGAACTCGATATTCTCATCGACCGTCAGATCAAGATAGAGGCTAAACTGCTGTGAGAGATAGCCGATGCGCGGCTTAATCGCCGAGAGATTCTGTGCTTGGTCGAGACCGAGAACCGTAATCGTGCCCGTGTCCGGCTTGAGAATGCCGCACATCATGCGGATGAGCGTCGTCTTGCCAGCGCCATCGGGCCCAACGATGGCAAGCATTTCACCGGGCGAGACGACCAAATCGAGATTCCGAACGGCGTGGGTTTCGCCAAAAGACTTACAAAGGCCTCTGATTATTAGGGCGCTATTATTTGTCATCCTGAACGGAGCGAAGCGTAGTGAAGGATCGCTTGATGGATAGCCTCAGTTCGCCCTCAAGCGATTCTTCGCTTCGCTCAGAATGACGCCTGATACTGTGAATCCTGCGAATCCGCATCATCCGCGTAATCGTGGTTCTTACATCCCCCGTAACCGCTTGACCTTGCTCTTCGGCTTCGTATGGTGCGGCTCGGGTGGCGCGAGTGGATAATCGGTGTCGGTTTCGCCGCGCGACATCCGTGAAAGCTTCGGGCGCAAAAGCGAAAGTTTGAACGGCGAGAGATAGTCGATAAAATACTTGCCGTGCAGGTGGTCGATCTCGTGCTGAATGACGCGCGCCAGGATCTTGTCGGCTTCTATCTCGACTTCCTTGAGATTCCGATCGAGGAATTTGACGCCGATCTCGGCGGGCCGAACGATCTCCTCGCGAATACCGGGTAGGCTCAGGCAGCCCTCCTCGAACACAGACTCGCCTTCCGTACCGGTGAGCGCCGGATTGATCAATACCAGCGAATCGCGGTCTTCCATACCGGGAACGTGCTTGAGATCGATCACGGTGAGTGCAAGCGAACGCCCGACCTGGTTCGCGGCGAGACCAAGCCCGTCGGCGTTCCGCATCGTCCCGATCATATTCTTGATCAGCTTCTGCAAATCAGCAGAATCCTGCTCGACCTGAGAGGTCTCCTGCCGAAGGACGGTGTGATCGAAGGTAAATATGGGGAGTATTGGCACGGTTGTGGACCTGAGGGGACTCGAACCCCTTACCTCGTCGTTGCGAACGACGCGCTCTACCAGATGAGCTACAGGCCCATTGTCAATGCGGCAGGATAAATGCCGAATTGCAATTGGCGCGGCTGAGAATGTTCTTTGCCGCATCTGAGTTCCGGGACTCCGAATCTACCGATTCGTTTCAGAACGGCTCTTCTCTCCACCATGGCACAGACGCTAAACGCCTCAAACTCCGGCCAAATCCGGCTCGGCGACCTCACGGTTAACCGGATCGGGCTTGGCACGAACCGGATTACCGATACCGAAGCGGCTCATGGAGTACTCAACAGTGCCGTCGAATTGGGTATCAATTTCATCGATACCGCCGACGTTTACCAGAAGACTCAAAGCGAAGAGACGATCGGCAATGTGCTTGCGCCCTATCCGAAGGACCTGGTGATTGCGTCGAAGGGTGGGATGTCGCTGCAGGATTCGAGCGCGATCAACGATCCGGAGTATCTCCGGCAGGCCATTGTTGGTAGCATGAAACGGCTCAAGAGCGATCGAATCGACTTATACCAGTTGCACCGAGTCGATCCGGCCGTGCCGATCGAGCAGACAGCAACGGTGCTCAGGTCTTTCTTGGATGAAGGCAAGACACGTAATATTGGTCTCTCGGAGGTGACGGTCGAGCAGATCGAGCGCTTTCGCAAGATTGTGCCGGTAGCGTCAGTCCAGAATCAGTACAATATCATCGAGCGGAAGCACGAGGCCGTTCTGGACTACTGCGAACGAGAGGGGATTGCTTTCATCCCGTGGTATCCGATCGCAAAGGGTAAAGCCGAGTTGCCAGCCCTCCGAGAAATTGCCGAGCGACATGGTGCGACACCTGTTCAGATTTCAATTGCGTGGCTACTGCGCCGCTCCCCGGTCATGCTGCCGATTCCGGGGACGCTCTCGACCGAGCACCTCGAAGCGAATGTTGCTGCCGCAGCGATCGAGCTTTCTAAGGAAGAATTCCAAGAACTATCATCGTTTGGAAAGAGATAGGTCCGATCGGACCGATATGACCTATGCAAAGTAGAAGCAACGAGCAACTCCGTGACGACCTCCTGGATCTCCTCCGCGAAAATCCGGGCGAGCAATTCAAGACGAATGAGATATCGAAGATGCTCGCTATCAAGTCCGATAGCGATGAGTACCAGGACTTGCGCAGAACGCTGGACGCCCTCGAAAGCGAAGGGCTGATCGTGCGCGGATCACGCCGCCGCTATGGGCTGGCGCGTCCGGTGCTTTCAGAGGTCGAGGGCGAGCTACGGATGCAGCCGACGGGAAACGCCGTGCTTTCGCCCGCTGCAAATTTTGATCTGGGCGATACCGTTCTTGTCCGGTCGCGTAATATTTCGACCGCTCTGGACGGCGATTATGTCCGTGTTCGGCTCCTGGCGAGGAAAGAAGGTGAGCGGCCACAGGGGGAGATCGTCGAGATCATCCGGAAGGCCGCGCATCAGGTCACCGGTACGATCGAGCATACGCGGCAAGGGTTTCTGCTTCGGCCTGAAGGTGCGAAGCTCAAGCGGGATGTCTTCATTTCCCGCAAGGATCTGCACGGCGCGCTCGAAGGTGATCGCGTGCGCGTCGAACTCTACGAGTGGACCGACGAGTACCTGCAGCCCGAAGGTTATGTGCTCGAAGTCCTGACGAAGCCGACGGCGCGCGCGGGCGCGTTCGATAACGAGGCCATCGTCTCCGAGTTGAATCTGCCCAAGCAATTCCCATCCTCTGTTGAAAAAGAAGCGGCGCGGTTTCCTTCCGCGATTCCCCCATCCGAGATTGAGAAGCGGCTCGATCTGCGGCGCGAGACAATTTTCACGATCGATCCCGAGGATGCGAAGGACTTTGATGATGCCGTATCGCTCACGCATGAGGATGATGGGTTCGTCATGCTTGGCGTACATATCGCGGATGTCTCGCACTATGTGACCGAAGGCTCGCAACTCGATAACGAAGCGCTCGAACGCGGCACCAGCGTGTATCTGGTTGGAGGCGTCATTCCGATGCTGCCGGAGCGGCTCTCAAACGAGCTTTGCTCGCTCAGGCCCGATGAAGACAAGCTAACATACTCGGTCTTCATGAGAGTCGATCCCACGACCGGTGCCGTGCAAAGCTCTGAGATCAAGAAGACGGTGATTCGTAGCGTGATGCGATTCTCGTATGAGGAGGCCGAGCAGCGCACAAAGACCGGGCGCGGCAAATATGCGAAGCTTCTGAAGGAGATGCGCGCGCTCTCACTGAAGATGTACGAGCGGCGTCGCGAAGCCGGCTCGATCGACTTCGAGAGCGAGGAGTTCCGGTTCAAGTTTGACGAAGCGGGGGAACCCGTTGAATCCATTCGCAAAGAGCGGCTCGGCTCGATGCGCATGATCGAGGACTTCATGCTCGCCGCCAACCGCGCGGTCGCGGAGTTCATGGTGCGCATTGCAAAGCAGGGGAGCGAGCGGCCATTTATTTATCGCATCCATGCTGAGCCTGATCCGGCCAAAGTCCGCGAGGTCGCGCTGCTTGCGAAGACGCTTGGCTACAAGCTTAGCCCGGAGAAGCCGACGCCAAAGACGGTCCAGAAATTTCTCGAATCACTCAAAGGTAAGCCGGAAGAGCATCTGCTCAATCAGTTGATGCTCCGCGCGATGGCCAAGGCGGTCTATGCCGAGCATAATGTCGGGCACTTTGGACTCGCGTTTCTGCACTATACACATTTCACGTCGCCGATCAGACGCTATCCCGATCTGATCGTCCACCGATTGCTGGCCGAGTACCAGCGTCCGGGTGGCATGAACCGCGAGCGCGAGCACCACTATTTCAATCTATTGCCCGAGATCGCGGACCAAACGAGCGCGCTCGAACGCCGCGCAACCGAAGCCGAACGCGAGTCCACGAAGCTCGCGCAAATCCATATCCTGAAGGACAAAGTTGGTGAGGAGTTTGATGGCATCATCTCCGGTGTCACCCACTTCGGGATTTTCGTGGCGATCGCTTCGGGCGCGGAAGGACTCGTCCATATTCGCGAGCTTCCCGGGTATTTCGAGTTCGATGAAGCGCACTACTCGCTCATCCAGAAGCGTGGCGCCCACGGCTCCGAGGGCAAGCGCTACCGCATCGGCGATCCCGTCCGTGTGCAACTTGTCAAAGTCCTCGAAGAGAAGCGGAAGCTCGACTTCCGGTTGGCGGAGGAAGGCGCGACTCCTATGAATGCGGATGAGGGGACAAGGTCTGCGCTGCCGGTCAAGCTCCGCCGCCAGAAGCTGCATCACGAGCGCGTTGCCGGACGGCCTCGAAAAGTGCCACGCCCGAAGCCACGCTCGCGTTGAGCGAGGCGGTCTTGCCGGCCAGCGGGATCGAGGCTAATTTCTCGCATCGCTCGCGGACGAGGCGATGGAGACCTTTCTCCTCGCTGCCAATAATCAGACAGATCGGTCCGATCATACCGATTTCGTATATCGAGTCTTCGGCTTCTCCGGCAAGGCCGATGCAAGTAACTTGGAATTCTTCTTGCAGCTTCCGAATGGTCTCGGCAAGATTTCCGTACTTCACGATCGGTAGGTGATTGGCGGCACCCGCGCTTGCTTTGTAGACCGCAGGTGTCAGTACGGCACCGCGCTTCGGCAAAAGAATCGCCGTTGCCCCGGCAGCTTCGGCAGAGCGAATGATCGCGCCGATATTGTGCGGGTCTTCGATGCCATCGAGCGCCACGAGGAGTGGAGAACCCCCTCCTAAAGAAGGAGGGGGCAGGGGGTGGTCCCCAAGTAGATCCTCCAATTCAATATACTCGCGCTGCGAGAGAAGGATCAAGACACCTTGCGAATCGGTATCAGGCGATGCGCGGTGTTCGAGGTCACGAAATTTCGCGCGGTCGAGTTCGCCATGCGGGACTCGGTTCGAACGAATGAGGTGAAGTATCTCAACAATCTGCGGGCCTTGTACGCCATGGGCGAGATAGACCTTCTCGATGCGTGCGCGGGACTCAGCATCGCGCAGCAACTCCAGCGCGGCGCGGCGGCCGGCGGCGTATTCGTTCTGTTCAGGCATGGATCACGTTTAAGGATGGCAACTGTGCCGAGGGTCCAAAGAATTCTTTCAAGTATTGGGCAACTTCATGGACGGAGTGGACGGGATGGACGAGGTGGAAGGCACCTTGAAAGTGCAGTTCTTTCGACAGACAGTCGATGAAGTCATTCCAGCTTTTTCCGAGGAGCATAAGTGGTTTCTCCGGCAGGAATCGCTTCGCCATGTAATCCCAGGCGAGCGCAACTTCGGCGAGCGTGCCGGTGGAGTTGCCGATCGCAACAAAGGCATCGGGAAGATCGAGTAGCTCCATCGTTCGGTCGTTCGCGCTCTTGACGCGAATCTCGCGTGTGAGATATGGATTGGCTACCCGGCCGCGCGCGTAATACACTTCAGCCGTGATGCCAATCGCTACGCCGCCCGCTTCGCGAGCACCGCGTGAAGCGGCTTCCATCACTCCTTCATAGCCGCCGGTCACGACCGAAAAGTTGGCTTCTGCGAGAAGATGGCCAAGTAAGCGGGCATCCTCATAGAGTGGGTCACCATCCACGCATGAAGCTGGTCCAAAAACAGCGACGAGTTTCTTCATCAGTCGAGGAAAGCCCACGTGACATCCAAACGCCAATGGAATCCTGGACGCGGATAGAGGCTCACATTGTAGTACGGCGCGCCGAGAATGTTCAGGAACGACATGTTCACCTGGGCCCGTCGATCGAGTTCGGCCGAAAGCAGAATGTCGATAATGGCTTTGGGAGTGTTGACCACATTGTTTGCCAATGCAATGATCGTGGTGCTGTCCGGCATCGAGGCTGGCCAGCCTCGGTAGACATAATAGTCCGAAGCCGGATCGTACGTGAGCTGCGGATTCAGTGTATTGAGGAATCGGACGCGCGGGCCGAAGACGAGCCGAAGGTTGCCCTCGGAGAGTTCACTTTCGTAATAGAGTCCCGCAGAGCCGAAGAGCCGCTGCGGAAGATCGCTCGTCAGTTGCTGCGAGTATGTATAAGCGCTGATAGGCGTGACAGAGGTGAAATAGGTGAGGGATGAATTCAGGTGGAAGCTGGAGAAATAGGCATCCACTGCCGCCGTTGCCGACTGTGTATGAATCGCTGCATTCGAGAACCGCGGATGGAGCGTGTCACCGGAGAAGTCGTAGACGACGCCTTCCGGTTCGTGTCGATCGAGCACGCCAACGTGAATCGCGACGCTGTCGCGCCGCGAGAATGGCACTCGAAGATCGAGCCAGGCGCCAATATTTTGAAGCTGATAGGTCTCCGCCGGCGAAGGACTCAGCGTCGCGCGGTCCTTCGCGTAGTGGTAGCTTGCCGAGAGCGAGAGTGCGTTCGTCAGTCCAATGCTGGCGGCGAAACCGATGCTCGGCAAAACAAGCGAGGAGATCGGCCCGCCGCCAATCGAGAGATTTGATTCGACCGTTCTGACGAATCCGAATAACGACAAACGGAGAGTGGTCCGGAGTGCCAGCGAGTCCGAGAACATGGCGGCCAGCCGCGTCTCGCGGATGGACGGGGTGAATGTGGATTGGGAGTCTCTCGATGTCAGATCGGCATCGCCACGAAGCAGTGCGCGAGTCAGGAAGTCACCGACCGCGAGCGTGATGGGCTGTGAGAGTGACGCGCCATAGCGTGCGCCGGTCGTCACCTCGGGGACCCATGTGGGGAAAGTAGGATCGGCAGAGAGGATGCGGCGCGATTCGCCCGAGGCGTAGGCCGCGATCGTCGTGCGCGCCTCGGCAAGCAGGGGCAGATCGAGCTTGGCCATCGCGTCCATGCGGATGCGGTGATTGAATGTGTTCTGGTCGATCATCGGCGCAAGCTGGGCATTGAAGATGTCGATCGAGTCGCGCGATTCAATGCCTCCCGAGAGCCCACTAAAGGCTGTTGTGTATTGCCCCCAGAGGAAAAAGTCAAGCGTGTGCCGGCGGACCTCGGGTGTCGCGAACAGCGAGTCAATTCGGCGCTGCGTCCATGTGCTGTCATGGGGAATCGTGCCGAGATACTTCGAGATGCTCATCGAGGCCCGGGCGCTCCATAGATCCGCGCGAGGGTTAAACGAGAGATCGTACTGGCCTGGTGCGTGCCCCGCGCTTCGACGATGCACGGCCAGCGTAATGTTCGTCGGTTGCGAGACATTCAAACTGAAGAGCCCATCGAAGTCGGAGAGACTTCGGACGAGATCCTGCGTATAATGGATGCGAGAATAGGGGACCGGGGCGCGGAAGCGTTCGAGGGTGAAGTTTGTCGCGTCGCTTGCGGCAAAGTCAGTGCCCGACAAGCTCGCTCCTGCGGCAGTACTATTGAGACGAACGTCGCTGAAGGCATCGAGCGGAAAGTAGTTCGAGAGGACGGCACCGTTGAGTATGCTGTTTGTCGGAAGGACCCCATCGATGAGCGTGGAAGTCAGACCTTCGCTGGTGCGAGGTGTGAGGAGGAATGACTCGCGACCATAAGCCTCTTCGCCGAGGACGAGTGGGAATGGGCCGCCAGTCGCTTCAAATAGCGCGGCTTCGGTCGTCGGGCTTTGGTAGTAGCGGAGCGCCTCGCTCGTGATATAGAGATCGCCACCGTTGAGCTCGGCTTGCGGGCGACGCCAGGGTCCCGGAGTACGCGGTGTATTCGAGAGTGTCGTGTCGCGCGCGGATTTGCTGCGGTTCGAGTCCGCCTGCGCGGGTGTGCCAATCGCACCGGAGATCTGTGCCCGGCCGGTGGCAAGGCATGATACCGAAAGAGCGACGACAAGAATGGTAGTCCGCACGGCGGCTCTAACCAAACTATTGCGGGTTGTATTTCTTGCCCGGCGCCATCCGTGGCTTCGGCGATGGTGCATCGGAGAGAATCACGCCGTCCATCCGCTCTTTCGTGCTCTTCTTATCCATCAGCACTCGGTATCGAGCATGGATCCGTGTGCCGGTGTGGCGATGCTTTTTTGCAGGTGGCACTTGGAATTCATATTGTGTCCCATCAGCCATTCTCAAGTACCAAACCCCAGTCTTTGTGCGATGGACAGTGCCATCCAGTATCATGAAGTTAATCGGCAGATCGACAGGCTGCCGGTGGACGGTCTCGACGCGGATCACGCGCACTATCTCGCCGATCATGCAGACCGATGCTCCACCTTTCACAGGCTCGACCGTCATATCGACAAAAATTCCTTGAAAAAGCAAAGGCCCGATTGTCGCAGAATCGCCGATCAGCTCATATTGCTTTCCATCGTTGCCACTCAAATACCAGCAGCCGCCTTCGAGCGTCGAGTGCTGCATGACGCCAGAAACCGGAAAGGACTGCGCCCGAACGGTAGAATTCGAGCTGAAGAAGAGAGTAAAAGCGACAGCAAAGACGAACCTGAAAGACAAAAGAGGGGAAGCCCGGAAGATCAACGGCTCATCTTTCATACTTCATCTTCAATATTGTTCCGAGGCGTCAGGCCACCTTCGCCGTTCGGAGGGCCTTGCCATCGGCTGGGAGCAAGCCGCGTTCTTCGAGTTCCGCACGGAGCGTCTCGGAGTAGATCAGCTTCTTCTTGATGGCGTTCTGTTCGAGCACTGGCACCAGCGGCACCGAGTCGATCTCGCTGGCAGCGATTATATCGCGGTCGAACCCGAGTTCGGTCAGAGTGCGGCCGTGGTCGGATTCGAGAAGTGTCCGGTAGATATCCGAGCCGTACTGATGATAGACGGAAAGTACGGCGCGCGCGGAGTCCGAAAGCCTCATTGTGCCCATCCGCGTCATGAGCCGGGTAATCAACATGCCAGCGCATGTGGCATCTTCCAGAGAGAATTCCTCTTCGCGACCGCTCGTGAGGATGATGAGCCGCTCGGCATCAATGCCTGGAATTGAAGCGATCGCATCGACCGACGCGGTCATGTTCACAAAACTCGACACGAAGCATTGCCGGGCGTATTTTGCTTTCGCCAGAGCGACCGCGCCGTTTGTCGTCGTAAAGATCAGCGCCTTTCCTCGAACAGCTTCCTCCGTATATTCAAACGGCGAGTTACCGAGTTTGAACCCTTCGACTCGCTTGCCGCCGCGCTCGCCGCAGAGGATCGTAGCCGGACGATCGCTCACCATCGTGGAGTGAAGATTGCCGACGATCTTCATCGCTGCTTCCACGGAGGCAACAGGGATGATCTCGCGGGCGCCGGCGCGCATTGCGTAGGTGATGGTCGTGGAGGCACGCAAAACATCGATTACGACGACAATCTTGTCGCGTAACTCGAGCTCATCGAGATGGTTCGGGCTGAAAATAACCGTGACTTGCACTGTGATTCTTAGGTCAATGATGGCCCGCATGGGCAATAGCCCAGGTGGGCAACAGCCCGCGTGGGCTCCGTCATAAGAACGGGAAAAGACGCCTTTTTCTGAAAGGCGAGGTGAATGATCGTCATTCACCGCCGCCAAACGCCTGACTTCACCGCTTGGGTTTCTCGGCAGTCCCCGATTTGAAAAATCAGACATGGAACTTCTTTCAAAGTTACACTAAGGTGAGCAATTTGGCGATGAGATAGATACCGACGCCGAAGACAGAAAGCGCCGTGGCAATCGCAAAAAAAATCGAATAGCCTCGGACCGTCTCCACCTTGCTGATCTCGATAAGGTGGTAGGAGGCGTGCTGATGATCGCGCGTGGTGCCCTCGATGATCCCTGCCTGCTTATCGTACCATC
>JADGPZ010000158.1 GCA_017882165.1 Candidatus Kapaibacterium sp. | reverse complement strand
AGGCGAAGCGGGGGCTGTTCACCCTCTGAGACAGGCTGTTCCATGTTGAGGCGCGCTAAACAGCACGGCGCGGCATTAGCATTCCAAGATCTTGGCGACCTCATACGCGGGATGCGAACTCCCGCTCGCACCACCATGTTCGGATTCCGGCGTTCAGGCATGGCTGATCCTCCAAAGACCCGCCAGCCCCGCGCCGTTTCGACACCCATGCGCGTTCCTCCAACGCGAACTTCGACAATCTAATCCGATAGTATTTTGAATGATACTCTTCGATCATAATGGAAAAGCTGTCCGTCTGCCGGATGAGCGGCTACGGCACTTCATCGACCGTGTCGATTACGCCGGACTCCGGGACCAATTGCAGGAGACGCTTCGCGATCCCGATGTCGTCTTCCAATCGAACTGGGATGAATCCGCGACGCTCAGCTACCGCCTCTATACCGGAACGAGAATCGGTGACAAATGGCTATGTATTGTCGTTAAGCATGAGGGTGACGACGCGTTCGTTTTGACTGCGTATCCAACCGATCGTATTAAAGAAGGGACACTGATATGGAAAAAGATGTAAAAATCTGGTACGACGCCGAAGGCGACTACCTCGAAGTTCTGTTTTCCGATCAACCGGGTTTCATGACTCCGACCGATCACGACGCCGTCATGGAGATGGTCGATGAGCGAGGCAACATCCTCGGCTTTTCCATCATGGCGCTCAGCAAGTTCTTGAAGCAGCAGCCCATCACCGCGCACCTGCTCGCAAGAGCGGCCTGACCTGGCGCGCGAACTCCCGGTAGCGCGACCATGTTCGTTTATCGGCGCTGAGGAATGGCTGATCCTCCAAAGACCCGCCAGCCCCGCGCCACTTGACCCAGAGCGCGAGTTCGGCCCTAAGGCGAGCCCCTCGACTTGAGCAGCGAGAAGCAATCGGCTGTATTGTGCGTCCTAAGAACGAGTTCAAACACAGCAATCCAATTTCCAGAGAATCAAGATGCCAGTAAGCAATGAAGTTAAGGAGCAGTTAAGACGGTCCTTCGAAGTGGATCTAGGCAATCCTTCACTTGGTGATCAAAGCTGGCGGGCACGCAACCCTCAGCAAATTGAAGAGATGGAGCTGGCTCGCCAGATGCTCTGGGATGCCGCCCAAGTTGCGGAGGCGCCTGAGGTCCCAATGCCACTCACACGTAACCTCGAAGAGATCATTAAGGCCTTTATCGCTCATGCCACGGCGCTCTTAGGGTTCAAAATCGACATAAATCAGTCCAACCAGCCACGCATGAATCAAGTGATGGATGGGGTTAGTCGGTTCTTGCAATCCTTCTTCCGACCGTGGGACTCTCCCAATGAACGTTCGCCAGCGCAGAGCTTCCTCTCGCTGAACGGGACTTTGCAGAGATATGCTATTGCACGCTCTTCACCCGCTCAGAACAAGATTGATGAGCTGGAGAGGATTAAAACCGAGGTTGAAGCGCTTGCAAACCAAGTTTCATCTCGCGCGACTGAAGTTGAGAATCGGCTTAACACTCTTGCAGCAACTCCTACTGCGGCGGCGAACGAGCGCTTCTCTACGTTGTACTCCTCGGAAGCTGCTATGAATTCTCGATTTGGTGGTACCTTCCCTTGGCTTGGGGAGGCTCAAATTTGGCTGTATCTTGGGTTAGCGGCACTTGGCTTGTTATTGTGTGCGATATTAAACCTACCCGACGGCAAAGCCTTATCCAACAACGTAAAGGTCTTACCGAGCAGCGAATCGGTACATCCAGATTTTTGGAGAGATGGAGCAACTCTGCTGCCGCTGATTCACAGCGTTTTGATCATTAGCATTTTGGTGTATTTCGTAAGGTTCAGCTTCCGCCAATTCAGCGTCAGAAAGCACCTTTCGACGGTGAATAGGGCGAAGGCAAACCTAGCTGACACCCTTGTCCTCTTTCTGCAATCGACATTGGTTGAAGAGAAAGAGATTAGGCAAACTATTGTAATTGAGTCCATAAAAGGTTTGGCGTCGACGGAATCCTCCGGATTTGTGGACGACAAAAGTCCTGAGATTAACTTCCCTATCATTTCAGAACCGCTCCGTGCGGCGACACGGGGTTGAGCGGCCAATGAACTAATGCTGTGAGATTGCTTCCGAGCAGGAACTCGTCAAAGCGTGAAAGCTCATCAATTCCCATTCCTCTCTTCGTTTCAGCATCGCTTCCGCGCACACGTCTGGAGTGCTGGTGTGTTGGGCGGGTGGTGTGTGGAGCGCCCGGCGCGGCGGGGGGCGTTGCCGGCTTCACGGCGCTCCCGCGCCGTGCTACACAGCGCGGCCTCTCCGAGGCGGATACCGGTGGGAGTGCGGGTGTGTTGGGCGGGTGGTGTGTGGAGCGCCCGCCGCAGCGGGGGGCTGATCTTAGCTTAGGAGCCTCGCAAGGACTTCATTCTTGCTCACTTTGAAATGCTCGGCAACCAAACTGAGAATCTTGTTGAGCGTACCGACCCGAAGTGGTGAGTGCAACGGAACGGTGATGTGATGCTCTCCTTGCTCGCGCGTGACTAACTGGACGTGGCTCCCGGTTTGCCGGACGCGGGCATATCCAAACACTCGGAGGGCCGCGATGAGGCTGTCACCGGAGAGATCGCGCGGCGTCTTCATGCCGCGATCACTTCATCGCGCACAAAGTGCAAATGGATGACCTTGGGCTTCAGCGCGGGATCGAAGTGACAATCGACAGCATCGCGGACCATCTCGTGAAGTTGGTCGATCGTATCCGCCTCGGTCACGATTCCCTCGCCCAGCGCCTGAGCGATGTACCCGCCTTCTTCCGCGTCTTCGACAATGAATGTGAGTTCGTTCTTCATGTATTGGCAGAACAGGCCATGTGTATTAAAGAATTCTGTGAAGCGGTCTTTGAGGGGGAGCCAGCACCTCGACCGGCTCCCGCGCGCGCGGAGCCGACTTTTCACCGCTCGCAGAATTCTGAAAATTTCGGGAACGCGGTTTTGGGAGTTCATGAACTCTGAACATAAATTCGATATGGAAAAAATTCGGCATTTCTTTCTGGCGGAAGATTGATCTGTCTATGCGGAAGAGAGGTCTGTCTGAGTGAAGGAGAAAAATGAATTTTAGACTCAAATACTAAAATCGGGTGTGGATAAGTCGTCCGTTTTCGTCGAATGGGACGAAATCGCGCTGGGGCTTGTTTGTCGCATGTCATGGCCAAGAAGTCGCAGGAAATGTCGCAAAGTGTAGTCAAGAACGCCCAAGTCGCCTCGGAAATGTCGCAAAAAGAAGTCGCAAAAAGCAGCATCATCACAAACGGTAATGGCTCTCCATCGGACGCGGATATCGCGCTGCTTGCCGATGAGGTATCGCCGCACATCGCGCCGGTCTCGCTGAAGCACATCCCGAATGGCGCGGAGCTTCGGGGTCCGCTCGCCGATGGTGCGCGCAGTTTTGCGGGGACGTTCGAGCAGGCCGGCGTGGACCGCGAGCAACTGCTGGGGTGGTATCGCCTGATGGAGCTGGGCCGCATCACCGATATTGCTGCGGCGAACTACCTGAAGAAGGCGATGGGCTGGAGCTATCACGCTCCGTGCGCCGGACATGAGGGGATTCAGCTTGCGATCGGTCAAGCGTTTCGGCAGAAGAAGGACTACCTCTTCCCCTACTACCGCGATCTCATGACGTGCCTCTCGGCCGGCATGACGGTCGAGGAGATCGTGCTCAATGGGCTGTCGAAGGACACCGACATCGCGGGCGGCGGCAGGCACATGTCGAATCACTTCGCGAAGATGTCGATCGGCATTCAGAATGGATCGTCGCTGACGAACAATCACGCGCAGCATGTCACCGGGTGCGCGCGGGCGATCAAGTATTACAAACTGGGCGCGGTTGCGATCTTTTCGGGCGGCGAGTCGGGCACAAGCGAAGGCTTCTTCTACGAGGCCCTGAATGGCGCGACGCGCGAGAAGGTGCCGGCGATTTTTGTTCTACAGAATAACAAGTACGGGATCAGCGTGCCGGTTACGGATCAATCGGCGAACACGCGTGTAGCGGATAACTTCCGTGGCTTCAACAATCTGCTCATCACGTATTGCGACGGCACCGATGTGCTCGACAGCTACCGTGCGATGCAGGAAGCATACGAGTGGTGCTTAAGCGGTCGCGGTGCGGCGATGGTCCATGCCGATTGCGTGCGAATTGGCTCGCACTCGAACTCGGATCGTCACGATCTCTATCGCTCGCCCGAAGAGTTGGAAGCGGTCAAGCTGCGCGATCCGATCGTGCTCTTCCGCGACTGGCTTGTGAAGAACGACATCGCAACAGCGGACGAGTTGCAACGCATCCACGAGGAGAACAAACAGCTTTTCAACGAATCTTCCGCGAAGGCCGAAGCTGCGCCGCCTGCCGATGGAACAACGGTGCTCGATCATCTCCTTGGGCCGGACACCATCGTCTCGACCGCGCCACACCAGTTTCAGCCGGACGACATCGACGTGAAGTTCTATCCCTTCACGATCCCGAGCGGCAAGGACGAAGGGATGCAGTTTATCGAGGGCATCAACCGGACGCTGAAGGAAGAATTTCACCTGAATGCGAATGCCTTCCTCTGGGGACAGGACGTCGCGTCGAAGAATAAAGGCGGCGTCTTCAACGTGACCAAAGGGATGCTTCAGGAGTTCGGCAACGAGCGTATCTTCAACGCACCGATTGCCGAGGATTTCATCGTCGGCTCGGCGGATGGATTCTGCCGCGTCGATCAGGAGCATATCTGGTGCGTCGTCGAAGGCGCAGAGTTCGCCGATTACTTCTGGCCGGCGATGGAGTCCTTCATCGAACTGACGCACGAGTGCTGGCGCACACGCGGGCAGTATATGCCGAACATCATAATCCGTTTGGCTTCGGGTGGCTACATCGGCGGCGGACTGTATCACTCGCAAAATCTCGAAGGTACATTTACAACGATCCCCGGCATCCGCGTCGTCATCCCATCGTTCGCGGACGATGCACAGGGCTTGATACGCACGGCGATGCGCACGCGTGGTCTCACGATGTTCCTCGAGCCGAAAGTGCTTTATTATCATCCGAAGGCGAAGGCGAATCCGCTTGCCGACAACGAACTCATCCCATTTGGCAAAGCACGCTTGCGTCGTGAGGGAAGCGATCTTTCGATCATCACCTACGGCACCACTACGCACTTCTCTTTGCAAGCCGCCGAGGAACTTGCGACCGAGCAAGGCATCCAGTGCGATGTACTCGATTTGCGTTCGCTCTATCCTCTCGATCTCGATGCGATCCTGAAATCAGTCGAGAAGACCGGCCGGGCGCTCGTCGTCCATGAGGACAAAGTGACCGGCGGCTTTGGCGGCGAAATCGGCTCACTCATCACGGAGCACGCCTTCCAATCGCTCGACGCGCCGATTCAGCGCGTTGGCTCGCTGTTCACGCCGGTCGGCTTCGCAAAGCCGTTCGAAGACGCGACGTTGCCGAACCCGGCGAAGATCAAAAGTGCTGCGGAGCGGCTGGCGCGGTGGTAGCAGGACCGGGCTACCAGTGACCGGCGGTTAGGGAAATTATCCGCTCCCTGAAAATGTTTTTCTCTCGTGTTATGCCCCCGTTCCTCCGGGGTTATATCATCAGCTTCGGTTTTTCGCGCATTCTCCCCCATTTTACGCGACGATTATGTGGTCAAGTCGGTATCCGTTCGCGCATCTCTCCCGGGTTTTACTACCCGTTCTCCTCCTTTTTGCCTCCACGGTAGCGTTCGCCCATGAGAGCAAGACCGTAACTGATCGGTCATCCACGGTACTTCGGCGGTATCCGATGGCAGGAGCGGTGGAAGTACCCGTCTGTACATCTATTGGGGTGACGGTACAGTCGGCATGTTGCTCGACTGACGGCGCTGGCCCGGGCTTCAACGTGATCGGCTCGAAATCTGGATACCACAAAGGAAATTCAAAGCTCTCCAACGATCGAAGAACGCTGATCTTTAAACCGGAGCAACCATTTGAACCCGATGAGGAAGTACACGTCATCCTTCACGCTTCGTTGCTCGGAGGCGAAGCCATTCAAGACTCATTTAGCTTCCGAACGGCAATACGAGCATTCGGCGCCTCAGAGCTTGCTCCAGAATTTGCCACTATAGCGAAGGCAGGACACAAGTTCGCTTCGAAGCCAGCATCCTCACCGTGGGACGCGTTGAACGTTGTATTTGATTCTGCATCTACTCCTGGTTCAATTCTTCTCTCTGTCGGTGGTCCGGGCACTGGCCCAAATTCTGGACTTTTTATGCTCGACGAGCATGGAGGCGTCGTCAAGTCCTCTTTCGCGCTCGGCTTGAACTTCGTCCGCCAGCCGAACGACGAGATGACATACTTTGACGTGCCGGCTGGGTATTACTACGGACTCGACTCCGATCTGTCCGATGTAGACTCGTTCACCTGTACCAATGGGTATCTGGCCGACTCGCACGAACTGCTTGTCTTCCCAGATGGCGGCTATTGCATTCTCGGTCAGACGCGGACAACGACAGATTTGTCCCACCAGGTCGTAGGCGGATCGGCCAACGCCGTTGCAGTGGGCAATGTCATCCAAACCTTCGATGATTCCGGCAACCTCATTTTTGAGTGGCGCGGTGTCGATCATTACAACGTCACTGACGCTCTCGGTGTCGATTTCCGACAATCGACAATTGACTTTGAGCACGCAAACTCGATTGACATCGATTCTGAGGGCAATTATCTTCTGTCGAACCGCAACCTGTGCGAGGTCACAAAGATTGATGGTCAGACCGGCGCGATCCTGTGGCGATTTGGAGGAAATCACAATCAATTCACTTTGCTGAACGATACGCTCGGGATGAGTTATCAGCATGACGCCCGCTTCCTCCCCGACGGTTATCTTCTCCTGTTCGATAACGGCAACCTGCACGCAACGCAGGAAAGCAGGGCTGTGGAGTACCGTCTCGACACCACGGCGAAGTCGGCAACATTGTCTTGGCAATTCCGCCACGATCCGCCAGTGTTCGCAATGGTCGCCGGCAGCGCCCAGCGATTACCCAATGGAAATACTTTTATTGGCTGGGGGCAAACTTCGATGGGCCCGCTCATGCCTTCGCCAGCGATCACGGAAGTAACGAATGACGGCACGGTGGTTTCCGAAATGAACTTGGGACTCGGGCTTTCGTCCTATCGTGCGAGAAAATATACGGACGCCGCCGCCCCACAAATGGGAGTCTCAACAAGCAAGACCCCAGCAACAGGACTTCACCTCGATCTCATTGCATCGGGTAGCTCGTATGCCGTTTCGTTCTCGATGGACACGCCTACACCAGCGTCCGTCTCACTTTATGACATCATGGGTCGCCAAGTTGCCCGCCTTTTTGATGGGATGGCCTCTTCATCGCCTCGTGACATCCAAATCCCGACGAGCACACTATCTGTCGGCGTGTACTACTGCTTGATGACATCCGCCGACGGCTCTGTTGTTCGGCGCATGGCGGTCGCACCTTG
>JADGPZ010000157.1 GCA_017882165.1 Candidatus Kapaibacterium sp. | reverse complement strand
TCCGTGCTGAATGTCACGAACATCGATGGCGACCGCAACGAAACGAAGGGCAAACTTAATATCGGACTGATTTCGAGCAGCGGGATGGTTGAGACACCCGTTGGCAGTGGCGCACTGGTCCTCGCAGGCCGGAGAACGTATCTCGATGTTTTGCTGAATACAACCGGACTTACATCGAAATTGAATTTGCCGGACTATTACTTCTACGATCTCAACGCTAAGCTCACACAGAATCCTTCACCCGACGATAAGATCACGCTGGCCGGATACATGGGCTCTGATAATTTGAATTTCGCCGCGCTCACCGCCACCAATAACATTACCATGGCGTGGGGCAACAAAGCCGGCTCAGCCGAGTGGACGCACGTCTTTGGTAGCGAGCTATTTTCGAACGTAGCCGTGAGCGCGAGCAGTTACACTTCGTCGTTTACTTTCGGATCGAGCGCGCAGCCTTTCACCTGGACGAACGGAATCGACGATTATACAGCCCGCGCCAGCCTCGATTATTTCCCGAATCAGCAACACACGCTCAAGACTGGAATTCAGGCAACGGATTATCACACATTCCTTCTGATCCAGTCCGGGACGAATCCACCGAATGCGAACATCGACCGAACGCCGTGGTATGGCGCTGCCTACGTTCAGGACGAGTGGAAACCCGCGATGGCCGGCTTCTCGGAGGATCCGCTCGCCATCACTGGCGGATTGCGCGTCGATGGGATTAGCTCGAATCCGGCGATTGGGATCGACCCACGTATTAGCGCCCGATATATTCTGACACCGGCGATCACGCTCAAGGCCAGCGCGGGTATCTATCACCAGTATTTGAAGCTCGCCACGAACAACCTAGTGCCGGTCTTCGATGTCTGGCAGCCGACGGACACATCCCAACCACCTGAAACGTGTTATCAATACGTGCTCGGCATCTCCACGCTACCGTTCGCGGACTACACCTTCGAAGTTGAAGGCTACTACAAGAAGATGAAGAACTTGGTCGAGATGCGACCGAACGTCATGAGCGGCTCGTCACTGAACGACTTATTCTTCGTCGGCAACGGCGAAGCGTATGGAATCGAGTTCTTCCTCCAAAAGCAAGTTGGCCGGTTCACGGGCTGGCTCGGATACACGCTCGCATGGACCACGCGCATGTTCCCGGACATCAATCAGGGCAATGCGTTTCCACCGACCTATGACCGTCGCAATGACTTCGATCTCGTCCTGACCTATCACGCCAGCGATCGCTGGACGCTCGGCGGGACGTTCACGTATGGCACCGGACAAGCCTACACGCAGATCACCGCGCTCGCGCCAAACGCAGAGGATCCAAATCGCGCAATTCCCATCGAGGGCGACAAGAATGCGTTGCGACTTTCCCCCTACAACCGGCTTGATCTTTCTGCCACATACAGCTTTGCGTTCTTTTCGGAGAAGCGCAACGCGGAGTTTAACTTCGACGTATTCAACGCCTACAACTATCGGAATGTCTGGATTTCGCAGGTCGATCAATCGACGAATCCGGCAACGATCAATCTTGTCCGCTTGCTGCCGATCCTGCCCACGTTCGGATTATCTGTAAGTTTTTGATATTATGAGATCGATTCGACCCATCTTCTACCCTTTGCTCGCCGCGCTGCTTTTCGCCGGCTGCGACACGGCCATCGAGACCGCCTACCAGGAGCAGATCGTTGTGGGCGCATTCCTCTATGAGAATGCTCCTATCGACTCTATTGTCCTTCACCGCACGACGCCGTTCGGCGCCTACTATGATGATCTCGATTATGCAGTTGAGGGCGCCGCGGTTACAGTGACCGTGGAAGGTGTGCAGCATCACCTTCTTCCGGCCAAACTCAAAGGCCGCTACTATCTGCCGGCGAGCGATCTCATCGTGCAAGGCGGAAAGACCTACCAACTCTCGATCACCGCGCCGAATAGCCAAACAGACGGCACGCATTCGATCAGCGCTACGACCACCGTTCCGATGCCGATCCACTACAATCCGCTCGTCGATTCTGTCCGTGGGCAGAGCTTTGTACTCGACACGAACAATCTCGGCGCGTTCGCATTCGTCGTGACTGCCGGGCCGGTCGATCAGCCCGATCGAAGATACTTGCTTAGCGTGACGGCTCTCGATACCGCCAATGGCCGCATCCGGCAGCGCGGTGGATTAGATTCGGTTCAGACGACGCGGTACACTAATATTGCCACCGGTCCGGCCATCGCGATCACATCGCGTCTATTCAATTGGTATGGACCGAACCTCATCACCTTTTACGCCATCGATACAAACTGGACGGACTATCAGCGGCAGATTACGGGTCAGGGCGGCACCGCTTACCAGCCCTCGCTGAATCATATTTCGGGCGGCATGGGTGTCTTCGCCAGCGCCGCGCGGGACACCGTTACGATCTTTATCAAGCCGAAGCAATAGCAGCGCCAATTGCAATACGATATACCAGCTCGATCGATGCCATTGAGATAGCAGGAGTGGAGATGTCACTCCGAGCGTTCTATCAAACGTCGCTATGAATAAACTTTTACATCTCTTCGCCAATAATCGTGCGTGGTCGGAGAACATCCGCGAGACCGACGCCACGTTCTTCGAATTGCTCGCCAAACAGCAGACTCCCGAGTATCTCTGGATCGGCTGCTCGGATAGTCGCGTCCCGGCGAACGAGATCGTCGGACTTTTGCCTGGTGATCTCTTCGTCCACCGCAACGTCTCGAATCTCGTCGTCCATACGGACATGAATTGCCTCTCGGTGATTCAGTTCGCAGTGGACGTGCTGCGGGTCAAGCACATTATCGTTTGCGGACATTACGGCTGCGGTGGTATCCACGCGGCGCTTGAGGAGAAACCACATGGCCTCATCGATAACTGGCTCCGCAACATTCGCGACATCGCGATCAAGTATGCTTATGATTTGTCGCTGCTCGATGGTTCAGAAAACAGGCTCGACCGGCTCTGCGAACTCAACGTCATTGATCAGGTGCAGAATGTCGCCAACACGACGATCGTCCGCGAAGCCTGGGAGCGCGGGCAAGAGCTAACGGTCCACGGCTGGATCTATGGGATCAAGGATGGGCTTTTGCGAGACCTAAAGGTGAGCAATTCTGGAAACGCAGATAGTGACAATGTATCGAGCCGCTCTCTTCGGTCTGTCTGACTTGACACCTATATGCGACTATGGACGAAACCGGTTTCCTCGACCCTGTCTTCGCGGCGTACTACGAACAAAGCGACAACACTCGCCTGACAGACATACCCTACTACCTCCGCATGGCGAAAGAGGCACATGCCGTGGTGCTCGACGCCGGTTGCGGGTCCGGACGAATATTGATCCCACTTCTCGAAGCCGGCATACCCGCTGAGGGTTTCGATTATTCTCCGGTGATGCTCGAAAATCTAACGGGCAAACTCGAAGCAAAAGGTCTGACAGCACGGATTTGGCAAGACCGGCTCGAAGACGTTGCCATCGAGGAGAATAGATACTCTCTGATTCTCTGCGGCTTTAATACCTTCATGCACTTGCCAGACCACGCCTCACAAATCTCGGCATTGCGAAGAATGCATTCGGGTATGAAACCCGGAGGAACACTTGCCCTCGACATAACCAACCCGTCCAACTTCGACGTTCTATCTCGGAATGCGCAGAACAGGACATTTGAAGCAACGCTCTATGACGGGCCAAGCGACACCCAGACAACGATTTGGCGTTGGTTCGAACGGGATCTGATCTCGCAAACAGGCGTCTATCACCGTGAGTACGGAACAAGCGGAAAGTCCGGGAAATCGACGCATACCACTCAGGTTGAATTCCGGTGGACGTACCCGGAGGAGATGAAGCTCCTGCTCGAGATGGCCGGATTCACGGACGCCAGAGTGAATGGAGACTTCAATGGTGAAGCGTTGACCGAGGAATCCGAGATGCAAGTCTGGGTAGCGCGGAAACCAGCGTGATTTCTCGGCCCGACCAATCTGCTAACTCCTCAACGGAGTCCTTGCTTCCAGCTCGCCATCTCGCTGCTGGTTAACTCGCACCACTCCCCCGGCGCAAGATCGCCCAGCAGTATCTTCCCAATCGCGGTACGCACCAAACGGAGTGTCGGGTAACCCACCGCAGCGGTCATGCGGCGTACCTGCCGGTTCTTTCCTTCCGTGAGCTTGATCTCAATCCAGGAAGTGGGAATGGATTTGCGCACGCGAATCGGCGGGTCGCGCGGCGGCACTGCTGGTTCTTCTTCCAATAGACGCGCGCGTGCCGGGAGTGTGCGATACTTCTGAATCACAACGCCCTCCTCGAGTTTGGCAATCGCTTCTTTGCTCGGGATACCTTCCACTTGCACGAGGTACGTTCTCTCGTGACCGCGCGCAGGCTCCAGAAGTTTCTTGATCAGCGGCCCGTCGTTCGTGAGCAGCAGTAAGCCTTCGGAATCGCTGTCCAAACGTCCGGCGGCATAAAGATCTTTCGGCAGCCCGAATTCCGCAAGCGTCCGCTGACCTGGCAGCTCCGCCGTGAATTGACTCAAGACATCGAACGGCTTATGGAGGATAATGTAGCTGTAAGACACTGTTTCGGGTAGCTTCAACCAAACAGCTCTCTCACCAAGTCATCTTTCGAAATCTTTCGGGTGCGGGCAACGTCGGCGATGATGCCCGCAAACATTCCGAGCTTGAGAGGACTGTGAAGCGGAACAACGATGTGATGCTCGACCGGTGTTCGGGAAACAAGTGTGACGTGACTTCCCTTTTGTCTTATTTGCTGATACCCGAACCGCTCCAGCGCTCGGACCAACTCCTTGCCAGATACTTCGCGCGGCAGCTTCATGCCGCTAACACTTCTTCGCGCACAAAATGAAGGCGAATAATTTGCGGAGCTTGCTCATCGCCCACGATGGCATCGCCATAGAAGCATTCGGTCGCCTCACGGACGTTCGCTCTTAATTCCTCCTCCGTTTCGGCCTGAGTGAAGATCGATACTCCCAGCGCCCTTGCCGTGTAGCCACCTTCCTGTGCTTCTTCCACTAAAAAAATGATTTCGTTCATCATTTTCCTAAACGAAGATCGGGTTGGTTAGTTCGCTTTGGCCCCGGCGTCACATTCCCCCTTTTGCTGCCGCAGTTAGCGCACTCCACGCGTGGTGTTTCGTGCGCGTGTCCGCCGTCCTATGGCATTTTGATCTCGTCCTTGTATTGCGCCAGCGCATCTCTCGCACTGAGCGATCCGGCAGGTGTGGGACCCTTGCCGATGGTAAACGTCTTGACGACCAGTGGATGCAAACCAGATTGTGGGAATTTCACACCACTTTGTTTGGCTTCCCTCTCCGCGCGCCGTTCGTCTGCCATCGCTTCGGGAGAGGCCGCCATGGCGACTCCGCCATCTTGAAGCCGCACAAACGTATCAGTTGAGTCATGAGTCACGGTGAAGTAATCTCCACCGTGCTGCAGCGTCAGGTCCGCGACGCGATACATCGCCGCAGCATTCGCACTTGACTGACTCACCGGGCCCCCCAGTACTCTACCGTGTAAATATTGTGCACGCTATCCACACGATCGCGATAACCACGAGCCAGATTGGCATTGTACGGGACATACATCGGCTTCGCAAGGCAGCCGGTCATCAAAATAAGAAGCAGGACGAGCCAGGGGAAGTAGTTTAATTTCATCGACATAACAAAACGGTTGAATGAAGTGGAGTTGACGCCCAATGAAAGAACGGTTTGGTGAAATTGCTCCTGAGAGCCCCGATCAACCTGGTATTCGGCCAGGAGAAATTGCAACATTGAACTCGCCGTTCGTTATATTCACAGAATCGGTTTGATTGCTCAGCCTGGCTTTAAAATAAAAAGTGCCCGCTGCATGAGTTTTGCTTACCGCACTTAAGCTCAACTGACCGGAATACGAGTAATAGCTACCAAACATATTATCATCCCCATATCCCCCAAGAGGATTGTAGGTGCCGGGAGCATACTCCGTCGAATCGATAAATACCCACATGGATGCACCGTTTGTATTCGTTGCATTTATCCAGATTACGTTAGCGGTAGAATCATAAATACCATACACGGTCGATTTGGGAAGCCACAGCGAGCCGTTGAGATCGGCGCTAAAATTACCATTGGAATTAGGGCTGGTGCTACTGTTACAACCAGCCGACAATGCGACCACAAAGGAGATAGAAAGCAAGAAGAAGCTCGTTGATTTCATAACGTTTAGTTTATCACAATAGCAGTTATTAACGAGCAAACCCTACAGCACCTGACAGGAAGACGTTCCCAAATTAATGCTCCTGGAATCAGCACAACCCGCTGTGATGCCGAAGCGTCCGCTGGCTGGCACCTCCGCCGTGAACTGACTCAGTACACCCTACGGCTTGTGGAGGATGATGGAGCGACAGGATAGCACGGCCTGTGCTACCCATGTTATTTAGAGAACATGAAAACAATCTCAGAGTTCGGATCAGACCAATCCTCATTACCCCCGGACCCGGAGTCGCCAAACCTAGTCTTGCTCAAGGACAAGAATTTCCCGTATGCACCAATCAGCTTACCGCGAGCTCTAAAGAACACCTCCGAATTCGAAACCTTCCAGAACGGCACTTTATAAACGTAGTAATTGCTTTGGCAATCCGAGTTCGACCACGACCCGCCATCATTGCGTACTGAGCTTGACGTTGAGTGATCGTATGACCCATAGAACACTAATTGTGTGCTGTGTGAATCTACTTGACCTGAAACCCCAGACGCGTCGCTTCCCGAATTGTCGAAGCCATATTCCCCCGTGTCATGTCTATCGTAGGAAGAGCTGCGAGAGTACACAAATGAAGTATCGGTCCACGTCAACACAGGATACGAAGGGCCAGGGCAGGTCGGGAAGGTACTCCATTTCCCATTATCCGAAATAGTTAAATGCTTCATTGTACTCAAGAGCGCCAAATCAAAGTGACGCGCAACCACATGAATCTGGTGTTGTTGCAAGCTAAGTGTGGCTCCGTGCACGGTGTCCTTCGCAAATAACTGAATGATGTAGTCTCCCGGCATTAGGTACCAATGGATGACGCCTTCACCAACTGCTGCCGAGGTAGTGTCCCCGAATGACCAAAGGAATGCCCATCCATTTGGGAGCGAAACACTGTTGGTCATCGACATCACCGCAGCATCGCCCCAGTACACCGTGTCAGGCGCGACGAGACTCAACCGCGAACCGGATAGGGGGACAATGAGAATTACTTTCGATGTCGATGCTACTGTCTTGTGTGAGGGGGTATCGACCAGACCGGCCTTCACGGTAAAAAAGGCTGGACTGGTGTATCCGTGCTTCGCAATTGAATCATGCGAGGTGGCAACAGAGCTGTCGCCAAAATCCCACGAGTATTCCCATCCCGATTGCAAAGATTGCGAACTGTGCGCGGTACACGTTACAGTGTCGAAGAGATTCGCGGAATCCGGCATCGTTAGTGTGAGCGAGGGACCCGAAACCGGTTGCTGCGGTGCGCGGAGGCGCCTTTGATAG
>JADGPZ010000156.1 GCA_017882165.1 Candidatus Kapaibacterium sp. | reverse complement strand
AAAGCGGTGGCCGGCGTAGTTCGCCGAGACCCACAGCTGTTCGAGCGGCGATTGTGGCGTGATGACGACGCGCTCGCCGTCCTCGAATTCGATCTCGAGGACATCGCCTTTGCGCTGAAAGTCGAAGTCTTTGCCAGCATCCACAAGATCGCCGAGGCGGGATTCGAGGTTGCGGATGGTGGTGTCGTAGTTCTGCGCGAAGTTACTCATGCTTCTTAAATAGCCTATGGAATCTATAGATTCCATTGATAATGCCCAAAGCCTAATCTACTGGCATTCCTAACTCTTTCCTAAGATAAAACGCTGTGTGACTTCCGCTGGTGCTGAAGCGCTGGGCTACATCCTCCGGTGTGCCTTCGTCGACGATCAGCCCGCCGCCGGAGCCGCCTTCGGGTCCGAGATCAACAACCCAATCTGCCATCTTGATGACATCAAGGTTGTGCTCGATCACGATGACGGTATTGCCCCGCGCGCGGAGTTCAAGCAGCACGGTCATCAGGTGCCGAATGTCCATGAAGTGCAGGCCGGTGGTCGGCTCGTCCAGGATATAAACGGTCTTGCCGGTCGCGACTTTGGATAACTCCGTTGCGAGCTTCACGCGCTGCGCCTCACCGCCGGAGAGCGTCGGCGCCGGCTGGCCGAGACGGATGTAGCCCAAGCCGACGCCGGATAGTCCACCGAGTTTGCGCTTGATGCGTGGAATCTCGGAGAAGAATTGCTCCGCTTCGGTCACGCTCATTGCGAGCACATCCGCAATTGACTTGCCCTTGTAGTGTACCTCCAACGTCTCGCGGTTATACCGCTTGCCTTTGCACACATCGCATAACACATAGACATCCGGTAGGAAGCTCATCTCGATCTTCTTCATACCGTCGCCTTCGCACGCATCGCAACGGCCGCTCTTGACGTTGAAGGAAAATCGGCCAACCTTGTAGCCGCGAATCTTCGCCTCCGGCAGCGTGGCGAAGAAATCGCGGATGTGCGTGAAGAGTCCGGTGTAGGTCGCCGGATTCGAGCGCGGTGTGCGGCCAATCGGCGACTGATCGATCTCGATCACTTTGTCAACGGCGTCTAAGCCATCGACTTTTGTGAACGGCAGCGGTACAACATGCGACTTGTAGAAATGCCGGTTCAGGATCGGTGCGAGCGTCTCGTTGATGAGCGTGGACTTGCCGCTGCCCGAGACGCCTGTGATGCACGTAAATGTCCCGAGCGGAATGCGGAGATCGACGCTCCGTAGATTGTTACCAGTGGCGCCTGCAAGCAAGATGGTCGCATCCTTGCGAGGCTTCACACGCTCCGCTGGGATTTCCAACTTCTCTTCACCAGCCAAATACTTTGCAGTGGGGGAGTCGGCAGAGAGGAAATACCCATAAGACTTATCGGTCGTATCAGACCGCTTCGTTCCAGTACTGCCAGCGCGGAAGAAGTCCGGCGGACCGTATGCCACCAGATTTCCGCCGTGCTCGCCAGCGCGCGGACCGATGTCGATGAGCAGGTCAGCGGACTCCATCATCTCGCGATCATGTTCGACGACGATGACGGTGTTGCCGAGATCGCGGAGTTGTTCGAGCGAGTGGATCAGCCGACGGTTATCCCGCTGGTGCAGACCGATACTCGGTTCATCCAGAATGTAGAGTACGCCGACGAGCTGCGTGCCAATCTGTGTCGCCAGACGGATACGCTGCGACTCGCCGCCCGAGAGCGATCGTGCGGAGCGATCGAGGGAAAGATAGCTGAGTCCAACTTGAAGGAGAAATTCGAGGCGCGGGATGATTTCGCGAAGGATCGGCTCCGCGATCGTCTGCTTCGTACCCTCGAAGGATAGCGAGCGGAAGAACGTGACGGCGTCAGAAAGCGAGAGTGTGACGATATCGTGGACGTTGTGGCCCTTGACCCGAATTGCGAGATGCTCCGGCTTCAGACGGCCGCCGTGGCACTCGGTGCATGGGCTGGAGGCCATGAATTCTTCCGCCCACGAGCGCTGCGCCTCCGAGTTCGATTCTTCATACCAATATTTGAGCGTCTCAAGGACACCAGCCCATTTCGTCTTGTATTGCGACTTGCGTCCGGTGCCAGAGACCCAGTTGACCGTGAGCTTTGTTTTGCCCGATCCCATCAAAAGCATTTCGAGCAATTCCGGCGGAAGCTTTTCGACTGGCGTCGAAAGTTGCTGGTCGAAGGACTCAAAGACCGACTCCATCTGCGCCCAGAGCCAATTCGATTTTGGCTTGGCAAAGGGCGTGATCGCGCCATCATCGGCGGATTGTGTCTTGTCGGGAATAATCAACTCCGGCACGAAATCGCGAATCTCGCCGAGTCCGTGACAGCGCGTACACGCACTCATCGCCGAGTTGAATGAGAAGGTATTCGGCTGCGGCTCTTCATAGGATCGCCCGCAATTCGGGCAGCTATACTTCTCGCTAAACAGCAGGTCTTCCGCGTGGTGGGCGCCCACTGCGGCGCCCACTTCCACTAACGCCGTCATCACGCCCTTACCCATCTTGAGCGCTGTCGTTGCGGAGTCGGTCAGCCGTTGCCGGATGCCATCGGCCAGCACCAGCCGATCGACGACCGCCTCGATCGTGTGCAGCTTGTAGCGATCGAGTTCGAGATTATCGGTGATTTCGAGAATCTTTCCATCGACTCGCACACGCGTGTACCCTTGCCGCAACGTATCGCGGAACAGCTCTTTGTAATGCCCCTTGCGGCCGCGGACAAGCGGCGCGAGAATGGTGATGTTCGCGCCCGATGGCTGCCGGAGCAGCGCGTCGATGATCTGGTCGATCGTCTGTTTCTCGACCGGGAGATTGCAATCTACGCAGAACTGCGTGCCGGCGCGCGCGAAGAGGAGGCGGATGAAATCGTAAATTTCGGTCACGGTGCCGACAGTCGAGCGCGGAGTTGAGCCGATGGTCTTTTGCTCGATGGAAATCGCGGGCGAGAGGCCGTCGATGTAATCGACATCGGGCCGGTCCATCATGTCGAGGAATTGCCGCGCGTAGGCCGAGAGCGATTCGACGTAGCGGCGCTGGCCTTCGGCGTAGATGGTATCGAACGCGAGCGAGGACTTGCCCGAACCAGAAATGCCGGTGATCACGACTAACTTCTCGCGCGGAATATCGACATCCACGCCCTTCAAATTATGCACGCGCGCACCCCGCACGACGATCATGTCGCTCGGTGAAATCTCGGTATTCGGTTGTGCGTGATTTGCCACTAATTAGAGCTTCGTTTTTCGAATAGCTCGACTGTAACACACATCCTCTTGCGCGTGTGCCGGGAAGGGCCTCCTTCCCGGCTCTTAATGTGGCGAGGGGCGGGCAAAAGGCCCTTGCCCGCACACAGCAGAATACAAAAGCTTCCGCAGGGTGGAACCCGGTGGTGGATGCACCCGTTGCCTCTGTGGGTCACTTTCATACCGCGCTATGAATTCAAAATTCTCGATCTCGTCCATGGCTGCGATTGCGGCCACTCTTTCTATTGTAGTACTTGGCTTAACTTCCCCTGCATCGGCTCAGTGGGTTCGAACTCGCGGACCGTACGGAGGATCGGTTTCAGCATTGGTATCTGATGGGGCGGCCGTCTTCGCCGGCACGGAAGCCGGTGTGTTCAAATCGACCGATTCTGGAATGAGCTGGTCAGCTACTGGTTGGTTAGGAATGGGATCAAGCAATACCCGGGCGCTCGCTCTCGACGGTCACTCTGTCTGGGTTGGAACGTGGGAGACCGGAGTTTATCATTCGGGAGATGGCGGTTCGACATGGACTCATGCAAGCAATGGATTGCCTGGAGGAGTTGTACTTTGTCTCGCGCCATCCGGGAATATCCTGACCGCTGGAACAGGAGTTGGCGCGTACCGCACGACTAATGGCGGTGGACAATGGCTTCCTTGTAACAACGGACTATCAGGATATCGAATCCCATTTGCACTTGTAGTGCGGGATACCATTCTCATTGCAGGGACCGATAGAGGTTTCTATCGGATGAGTTTGAACGATACAACTTGGACATGGACGGGTTGCGGATTCGATAGTTTGCAGATTAACGAGCTATCATTAGATAGCACCGGAATATGGGCAGCGAGTTCTGGTGGTGTGTACTATTCCAGCGATGATGGGGCTACATGGATTAATCGTTTCACGTTATCGGGAGATACGCGCTTCTTTTCTGTCTTCGCCAATCATGGTGTGGTCTATGCCAGCACTGTTGATTTCGTATTTCGTTCAACAGATAATGGTGTAAGCTGGAGCTCAGCTGATAGCGGCCTTCCATCTCCTCAATCGACTCAAGCATTCGCGGCCTGTGGGAGTACGCTGATTTGCGGAGGCACTGCTGGTGTGTCTCGTTCGACCGATTCCGGGCAGTCGTGGAAAGATGCGAATGACGGTCTCTCCGACCAATCCATCCTTGCACTCGGTGCCGCTGGGAATAGTGTCTTTGCGGCTACTTATGATCCTCCATTCTCGGTCTCATTGGATGCCGGTGAGACTTGGTCTATGCCCATTCATCATCATGATATACCCTATCTCTGGTCGTTTGCAGCCATTGGCACAGTATTCCTCGCAGGGGGTGACAGTGGAATATATCGGTCAATCGATGGAGGGTTAACGTGGAATACGTCAAACACCGGCATGGCCAATTTTGCCATCGACGCGCTTCTCACTCAAGACTCTACCGTCTTCGCCGCTGGGTGTTGTGGAGGCGCGCTTTTTCGCTCGAGTGACAGTGGCGCTTCATGGATTCAGTTGTCGTCGGATGTAGGTACTTATACTCTTAGTACGCTTGCTGCGCTAGGTCCGGACATGTTTGTTAGCAATGGGCGTACTATTCTTCGGTCCACCGATCGTGGTCGGACGTGGCCAGATACCGAACACGCAGGCAATTATGCTGAGATTGTACGGCTGATTGCAATCGAAGGAAAGCTTTTTGCTGCCACCGGCAGGGGGGTATACGTTTCGATCGACAGCGGTTCGACCTGGGTGAGGACTGATTGGGGGAAGGATGATGGGGGCTCACCTGGCTGGGAAGTCTCTGATCTCGTAGCACGCGGGACGAATCTCTTTGCAGTCGCTGTCTATCATATGCAGGAGAACGCAGACTCGGAAAGCTTATTCCTCTCTACTGACGAGGGAGTTTCGTGGCGCAACATTACAGACGGATTGCGATACCTTGGCCGGCTCGCATTGGGAGACCACGATTTGTTTGTTGGCTCTCTTGGTGTTTGGCGGCGACCGCTATGGCAAATGATCCCCGGATTGTCGGTCAAAGAGTCAGCTACACTACAAGTGGGGTTCACATTGCGAGCATCACCAAATCCGTTTGTCGATCGAGTGAGCATCGAGTATGATGCGAGTGTGCGAGAGGGTGTCGAACTCAGAATTTTCAATTCTCTCGGTATCGAAACAGCGCGGCTGTTCTCAGGCATGGTGGAATCGGGGACGCATAGTTTCACATGGGATGCATCGGGTGTTGCGCCTGGGCTCTATGAGTGCATCGTTCGGACGCGGGATGGGATGCGTTCGCTGCCGATTGTGCTGATGCGGTGATTGGCTCGCGTGGTGGCCGCCCACCGCGGCGGCCAGTGTGCGCCGCAGTGGGCGCACACCACGCGGGCGCACACCACGCGCGAAACCCGATACCCGCTACCCGTTGTTAGCGGCGTGACTTTGAGAAAAGACCTTCTCACCACGGAGCATCTACCGGTCGAGACAGCCCTCCACCTCCTCGACCGAAGCGACTACTATTTAGAGCTTCTAAAACGCCCCGGCCGATTCCAGAAATCAAAAACCCTCGAAGGCCGCACGATTGCGAACCTCTTCTTCGAGGCATCCACACGGACACGAACATCATTTGAGCTTGCCGAACGGCGACTGGGCGGGGATGTCGTGACGCTCACGCCTGCCGTTAGTAGTCTGACGAAAGGGGAGTCGGTGCTGGATACGGTGTGGGTACTGGAAGCGATGCGGTTGGATGCGATTGTCGTGCGTCACGCCTCGGCTGGTATTCCGCAGTTTCTTGCCGAGCGACTACTCGAGCACGTCCACGTCATCAATGCCGGCGATGGCGCGCACGAGCATCCGACGCAGGCGCTTTTAGATGCCGCCGAGATGCGTGCTGCGCTGGGCGATTTGCGCGGCAAGCACGTTGCCATCGTTGGCGATATACTGCATTCGCGGGTGGCTCGCTCCAACGTTTGGCTGCTGAAGCAACTCGGCGCTCGGGTTACTTTTGTTGCGCCGGAGACACTGATGCCGCGCGATGCCGCGCAAGTCTTCGGAATCGAGACCACCACAAAGCTGGACGACGTGCTTCCAACAGCAGACGCTATTATGATGCTCCGCATCCAACTGGAGCGTCAGGCCCGTGGATTCTTCCCAAGTCTTGAGGAATATCGCTCACAATACGGAATGACACCGGAGCGGATGGCGCGCTCAAACGCGATCATTTTGCATCCGGGGCCAATCAATCACGGGACAGAACTCGATAGCGAGACGGCATATGGCACGCGTTCGCTGGTGCTACGTCAAGTGAAAAGGGGAGTGGCCGTGCGGATGGCGGTGTTGGAGTGGCTATTCTCAGCATAAACGAATGAACTTGTGAATCTTCTTCTCAAAAACGCTCGCCTCATCGACCCCGCGCAGAAGCGCGACGAGGCCGGACTCGATATTGAAATCCGGGATGGTAAGATTGCTCGCATCGGCAAGGGGCTGAAGTCCGACGCCGATGTGCATGATCTAAAGGGGGCGGTCGTAGCGCCGGGGTTTTGCGACATGCACGTGCATTTGCGGGAGCCGGGGCAGGAGCATAAGGAGACGATCCAGTCGGGACTGGACGCTGCCATGGCGAGTGGCTTCACCGCCATCTGCTGTATGCCGAATACCGAGCCTCCGATCTCGGACCCGTTCGTCGTGAGCTACATCAAGGAGAAGGCGAGTGGTCATCTGGTTGACCTTGCGATCTGCGGGACGATGACAAAGTCCCGGAAAGGGGAAGAGCTTGCGCCGATTGCTTCGCTCAAAGAAGCTGGCGTCAGAATGATTTCGGACGACGGCTCGGCCGTCAGCAACGCGATGGTCATGCGTCGCGTCTTCGAGTATGCAAAAATGTACGATCTGCTTGTCACACAGCACTGTGAAGAGCATACGCTGACGGCCGGGGCGTCAATCAACGAAGGCAAAGTATCAACGAAACTCGGGCTGACAGGCTGGCCGACGGTCGCCGAGGAGATCATCATCGCTCGCGATATTTTGCTGGCTGAATACGTCGATGGAGTCAGGTATCATGCGGCGCATATCAGCACCAAAGGCTCGGTCCGGCTGGTCCGTGAGGCGAAGGCTCGCGGGGCGAAAGTATCATGCGAGGTGACGCCGCATCATTTCACGTTGACCGATGAATCCGTAGAGACTTACGGTACGCAAGCGAAAATGAATCCGCCGCTTCGCACGCAGGAGGATATAGATGCGATCATCGAGGGGCTGAAGGATGGTACCATTGATGCGATCTCAACCGACCATGCCCCGCACGCCGCGCACGAT
>JADGPZ010000054.1 GCA_017882165.1 Candidatus Kapaibacterium sp. | reverse complement strand
ACCATTCCATTGGCAGAAAGCGTAAGAAGCTTACGCTTTCCATGATTGCGGGATGTGTAAGATTCTTACGCCAGAGTGAGACTTAGGACATAATATCTCTGACTCTTTACAACTATATCAAAACTTTACGGCAACCTTCTTAGCAATCGATAGTTGCTTTCCATGTGAATGACTGTCAGTGCGCCTTATCCGGACTACGTTGCGCGTCCGAACCAACTTTCAAATATTTTTACATTGATCGGAAAGAAATTTACCACTTTTCATGCGCCCAAAGCAGGAAGAACTCGCTAATGGCGCCCGTATTTGGTGAATGACCGTTCATGGCACCTGGCTTGCGCATTGACATCAAAGGTGATAGCAATGGATCACACATCGCCTAAATTGATGGTGACAGCAGGAAAGACCCAGCGAATCCTCCGAATGCCCTCCTCCGCAGGCCAACCCAAAAGCCTTGCACCCAAGCGTTTTTACTCATTTCATGTGTACCTTTAAGTAACCCCATGAAGAAACTACTCTATTATCTCATCACAGCGACGGGGGTCGTGTTGCTCTTCGGTGCCTTTGACAATGCACCGAACGGGCCCGCCCCCGGCGTAGCAATCACCGCGAGCAAGGCAACAACCGCGAACTCAGGTTCTTGCGCTCGCACCGCGAACGTGGCTGGCCGGACCACCTCGCGAACCACTCCGATCGCGGCGAAATCCACCTACGGCCCGGATGCCTGTGCCGATTGCCATGACGATGAAGTCGCGGCGTTCAATCGAACGACGCACTCGAAGTCGTGGCAGCATGGCATGGCCTGCGAGCAATGCCACGGCGATGTCACGAAGCATGTCGAGTCCAAAGGCGCCGAAGGGACGATTGTCAGCACTGCGAAGCTGAGTCCACAGCAGCTCTCGGAAACATGCCTCAAGTGTCATGAAAAGACAGGCGAGCAAGAACACTCTGGCCTGAGCGAACATGCTCGTGCGGGTGTGTCCTGCGTCACTTGCCATGATGTCCATCCAACTGGCGAACAGAAATCCAAGATGAACGCCCTCGGCAAGAGCGCCATGATTCGCGGTACGCAAACAGAACTCTGCTTCTCTTGTCATAAAGCGACCGAAGCGGATTTCTCGAAAATCACGCATCACCGGATGAAGGAAGGGGTGATGAACTGTTCAAGCTGCCACAATCCTCACGGCTCGACGAATGACCATCAACTCCGAGCCGAAGGCAAAGCGCTCTGCGTCTCCTGCCATCAGGATAAGAAGGGTCCGTTCATCTATGAGCACAACGCCTCCTCTATTGATGGCTGCACCGCATGCCACGAGCAACACGGCTCCTCCGCGCGCAACATGCTGAAGAACCGAGATCCGCGGCAGCTTTGCATGAGTTGCCACACGCGCGAAATGAATGCGAATGGTGCGACTCTCGGAACAGGAACCCCGCACAGCCGCGCAGGACTGAGTCTCCAAACGACGGGTGATTGTACCCGTTGCCACTCGGAGATTCACGGCTCGAACCGCAACCAGTACCTTATTCAATAGGAGGCACGTATGAAAACACCCACAAACAAACTCATTGCAGCGCTCACGCTGATGCTGGGCTCGCTCCTCCTTATGACCGGCTCTGTCCGTGCACAGGAGAGTTCAGAGGGCACGCGACCCAGTTTTGAATCAGGCCCCTACATCTTCAATCTTGGGCTGACCGCTGGCTATCGCAATACGGATGTCACCGATTTCGACGGCAACAAGAGCGACTGGGCAACGAACCGGTATTATGAGGCCTACAACCAACGTTCTGGCATCAACCTAAACTCGTTTGACCTCTACGGCGAACGAAAAGGCTCAGAAGGATTCTTCGATGAGCTGTTCGTCACCGCATCCGGAATCAACGATCCATTCACTACGGGATCGATACGGGTTCGAGCCTTCAACTCGTACGACTTCAAGGTCGACTTCCGGCAGGCAAAGTACTTCATGAACCGTGACGACTCCATCTTCTCGGGCCTTCATAAGTTTGACATGACGAGGGACTTTCTCAATGCCTCGCTCGATATCAATGCTACCGAAGATCTGAAGGTCAACTTGAAGTTCAACTCGGTCTCCAGAAGTGGCGATATGACGACGACCATGTCTCCATTCCTCGAAGACGGGGAAACTGCGATCGGCTCCTATATGGGCGGCATTTTCCGAGGGGACTTCTATTGGATCGACGTACCGAAGAACGACAAAACGACGGAGTTCTCCGCTGGGATAACCTATAAGCTTCCAGCATCGAGTTCGATCGCGCTCGGAGGCGGAATGCGTAGTTTCACGCAGGAGTTCTCTCCGACGCTTGTAGATACGACCAACCTCACATACGGAGGCTATGTAGCCAATGCATTCTCCGGTATCAAAGGTTACCTGACTCCGGTCGTAGGTTCAACCGTTGCTTGGCGGCAGACCCCGCTCGAACCCCTGGAAGGTCTTAATTATACCGACCATCGCGAATCGAGCGGACCGTTCGTTTACTTTCAGGGTGTAACGAAACCCATGGAAGAGATCACCGTGACGGCGGATCTGCGGTATGAAAGCTCAACGTCAAAGCCCTGGGTAAGGTACGACATGAATGGCGTTGCCCGCACAGGCGCTACCATCACGTACGATACCGTGACAGGCGCCCCGACCAACTTCGGCAAAGTGGAAGCTCCGTATAACGCCACCTATAGCGGCTTAGCGGACAAGATGGACTGGAACAGCCTGACCGCGAACCTTGCACTAACCGGTAAGCTTATGAAGGAACTCTCCGCAACGGCTTCCTTCAGCATGTCGACCATCAACGAGGATGTCAGTGCCAGCCACACGATGACGATTACCGCAGATACGGGCACGAAGGTTCTCAAGCCGATCACGGTGAATCCCAGTGGCGAGCTAACCAATTCCTACAAGATTCCGCAGCAGGTAATCGATGGATTCCTGAACTACACACCGATGATCGAAGGATTCGGATCGCTCGGAATAAAGGCTGGTGTCAAGTACATGAGCCGCAAACCGGACATCACCATCGAGGACACGCGCGATCAGGTCCTGTCTCGGGAAATCACGGCGATGACTCCGTACGTGGCTGTTAATCTGCATCCAATGCATCAGCTCCGGCTCGATGCGAGGGTGAGCCAGACGACACGGAGTATAAAGGATTCCGTCGGCAATCCGACCGATATGCCGATTCGTACTGCTCCCGAGAAGATCCTCAACATCAGCGGTGGCGCCAGCTATCAGCCGATCGAGCGCATGGACATCGGTCTTCGCTATTCGGCGGTGAATGGCACCTCCACCTTCGCAGCGGTGAAAATCCCGTGGACGTCCGGTGCACGCTCGGTGAACCTTCCCGAGCTCGATTACACGAATGACAACTCTTCAATCACAGCATCTCTCGGATACTTCGTCAAGGACATCAAGTTGGGCTTCAGCGTTAGCGGGCAGTACAAAGAGAACAAGTACTCTATCCCAACGACCTGGACGCGCGGTAACTTTGTGCCGACGAACTATCCCGGTTACATCGACTCAATGACGGTACTCGTGACACAAAACACGATCGACCGTTATCTCGACTTCTCGCTCAACTGGCAGCCGGTCTCGGCCTTGCACTTGGAGGGCGGAGTCCAGATGATGCGCTCGACCGGAGAGCCGTCTACCTTCGTCAATGGGTTGAGCATCGTCGGTGGCAAGGCGGTCGCAGTGGTAGGTGATTCCACCCACTTCGGCGGACCGTACTCGATGCAGAACATACACGCTGCGGCCGCATACGATGTGACCCCGAATATCGGAGTAAACGTGGACTTCCAGCATGTGGCCTATAAGGAAGATCAAGTTGGAAGCTTCTGGGCCGTGAATAACTTCGCTGCAAATCTCATACGCGGTGGATTCGCGCTGAAGTTCTAACGTACGAATTGAGCCCCGTGACGAGATGGTTGCGGGAAGCTCGGATGGGATAAGCAAGGGGCGTCAGAAATGGCGCCCCTTCGCTCATCTGAGCCGTATCATAGAGCCCAGAAAACAGACTCACATAACGTTAACTCTTTCAACAAAGAGGCAAGAATTCTTCCACAATCCATGAATACACCCCAGATTAATAGCGCGATAGCGTATTGTTTCTGGCGCTTTTGATGAGCACGGGCCTCGTGGCACGTCCTTTACGCTCATTTACGGTATCCTCACTCTATGGACATGCACTTACATCAGGAATTGGAAGGTTATTATATGGGAATGCCGGGCGACCAGTCGTCCACAGTCGATGCGTTGCGGGCAATGGGAACGCCTAAGCGAAATGGACGGCGAACCTCGAAGCGCGCGCAGCCTGCCTCACCAAAATGCGTAATGCTGATTCTCGAAGACTTCGATGAGATTCGCGCATTTCTCTCTCGACATTTCTCGGAGCAGGGGTACGAGGTTTATTCCTCTTCAACACTGCGCGATGCGCTGGCAATTGCCTGGGAGGAAGCACCGCAGGTGATTCTCATTGACTACGACTTAAGCGGTGAGACGGCCATCCATGCGATCAAGCGGTTGCATGAAGCACAACCTCAAAGCCACGTCGTGCTCGTCGGTGGCCCGCAAACCACCGAGGTAGAGGAACTTGCGTTAGCCGTCGGAGCCGAGAAAGTCCTCTCAAAGGCGTATGGAATTGCCGAAATGGATAGGATCGTTGAAAGTGCAGCCCATCTACCAACGCCCGACAGGCCTTTCATGCGGGCTTCTTGAACCCGTTTCAGGACACGCACGCTGGCTGCGAAGCGTGGGCGCTGGCTTGTGGTTTTCCGTTTCCGAATGAATTTCCTTCATAAGACCCTCGATGAGAGGGTCTTATGTTTTCAGAGATTTCCAGTGTAGCAACTTTAATATTTCGAACCACGCCAAACTCGCACCTGCCGCAAGCGTGGTGATAACCCAATCGCGAGCGTGGAACGGGCCAAAATGGAAAAGCGCCGAGAGCGAAGGGACGGTTGTGATTAACAGGAGCATTGTCAAGCCACCACCGACACACCACCAGAGCGCCCGGTTTCGAGTGGTCTCGCCTGGTCGAAACAGCATCGCAAGGAAGGTTCGAGCCCATGAGCGATCGACCAGAGCCAGCATGAGGTTCGCAAGAATGAGCGTCGCAAATGCCAGCGTGCGCGATTCGAATTCGGAATGACTCTGCCAGTAAGATACGAGATACACGGCCGATACAACCACGAAAATGCTCAGTCCCTGGAGCAGCGCGATCATTACTGAGGAGCGGCGGAACATCGGCAGCTTGGGATCGCGCGGCGCGCGCCGCATGACATCGGCCTCCTCGCCTTCCGCCTCGAACACGATCGAAGAGATGGGATCGATGATGAGTTCAAGCAAAACAATATGGATCGGAAACAAAATGAGAGGCATTCCCAAAACCAAAGGCAGGATGGAAAGACCGGCGATCGGAATATGCATGGCAACCACGTAGTACATCGCTTTCTTGATGTTGTCGTAGGTCCTCCTACCCTGCCGGATCGCTCCAACGAGCGATGAGAAATCGTCGTCTGTCAGCACGACTGCGGCGGCCTCCCGTGCCACATCCGTTCCGCGCGCGCCCATCGCAACTCCGATGTGTGCAGCTTTGAGCGCCGGTGCATCATTGATCCCATCGCCTGTCATCGCCACGATCTCACCACGATCCTTGAGTGCTTGGACGATTTGCAGTTTCTGCATCGGTTTGATCCGAGCAAAGATGTTTACGGTCGCGAGCCGGTCGCGAAGCTCACTCTCGCTGAGAAGCGAAAGCTCGTTGCCTGTCAGGACAGCATCCGGATTCAGTATTCCAGCCTCACGTCCGATCGCGGAGGCGGTAACGGGATAATCGCCCGTGATCATAATCACTCGCAGACCAGCATCGTAACAGTGCTGGACCGAGTCTGGCACACCCTCACGAAGAGGGTCATTGAATGCGAGTAGCCCGAGAAATGCGAACGTGTGCTCCGGTGGTGCCGTAGCAGGAACGTAGGCGGTACTCTGCGCAACCGCAAGCACACGCATACCCTTCGCCGCAAATTCGCCAACAGTCTCATGCAACGTTTGCATCTGCTCGCTCGAAAACTGACAAAGCTTTGCGACCGCTTCGGGCATACCCTTGGCCGCAATCATGCCTTCAGTAGATGATCGATCATCCATACTCACGCCAGAATAGCAGTTGAACATCACCGGCAATTCAGAGGTGAGAGGAATCTCTAATTGAGGAGTTGTGGGCGGTTGGATTATCCCCTGGCTTCTCGCCGCCTCTTGGACTGCTTTGTCCATCGGATCCCATGCCGGTATCTTCGATGCCAGTTCAGCGATCGAAAGCAAATGTTCGGCAGCAGGCGGAAGCGACGCTCCATCCAGGTAGCAGACCTGCTGCCCGGTTTGGACAGCCGCCAACGTCATGACATTCTTTGTGAGTGTCCCCGTCTTGTCCACACACAGAACCGTTACGGTCCCAAGCCCCTCAACAGCCGGCATGTGGTGGACAAGCAATCCCTTCGATGCAAGCCGCCGGGCTCCGAGCGCAAGAAAAACTGTAAGAATCACCGGGAATTCCTCCGGCAACAAAGAGATCGCGAGCGCCAAGCCGCCAAGACTCGCCTGTATCCAGTTACCGCGCGTTAGTCCGCCGATCAAGACGACGATCACACATACACTGACTCCGACGATCGCGGCAACGCGAACTAAGCGCGCAGTCTCCCGCTGAAGCGGCGTCTTCGATTGCTTCACTCCTTGTAAGGCAATTCCGATCTTGCCGATCTCGGTACCCGGTCCGGTAGCCGTCACGCGCGCAAGCCCATTGCCGCGAACCACCAGCGTTCCGCTCAGAACAGACTTGTCATGGTCAGGCTCCGCAGACTTCTCGACGGGCACAGATTCCCCACTGATCAGCGATTCGTCTGCGGCAAGCCCGGATGTCGAAAGCAACTCTGCATCAGCGGTCACGCGATCGCCTTCGGAGAGTATCAGCAGATCCCCGGGGACGATTTCGCGAGCTGCAATGCGAATGGGATTGCCATCGCGAAGCACAAGCGCACGTGGGCTTGCCATTTCTCGCAACGCACGAAGTGCCCGGTCGGAGCGAATCCCTTCGGTCAGCGATAAGATCACGACGAACAATGCCGACCCACTGAGCAGGGCTGCTTCTACCCGGTCACCAAGCAACATATAGATTGCCGCTGTGGCCAGGAGCAGCAGGATCATCGGCTCCCCGAGGGTCTTCAGAATGGGCCGGAGAAGACGCATTCCACGCTCCTCCGGTAGCTGATTATAACCAAACTTGTCGAGAAGCGCTTTCGCTTCGGCGCTGCTCAGACCGTGCAGCCCGGTTCCTGAAATACTGTCTGATTGAGAAGATTGTATGTCGTTCGCCATGCGATTTCGCCCCGCTGCCCACTCCAGCTCGGACGTGCTCCTGTACAGTCTCTCCCGACTTATGTTTCACGATTCATCGATCACTCCACAGGCTCCGGATTCTCGCCAAAGACGATCACGGGTGTACCGATCGGTGTCTTTTGAAACAGCTCGGCAGCGGCAAACATCGGAATGCGAATGCAGCCGTGGCTTGCGGGCTTCGGTGGCACACTCTGCGCGCCATGCACCGCGACACCTCCCGTGATATACATCGGATCGAACAAGAGACCGAGGGGACTCTTCCTCCAGCCTGCCACTTTGTAATAGACCTTGAACTTTCCACGGGGCGTTCTGGCGTATCGTGGACCAATTCCTGGATAATCGAAGCGTTGGCCGTTGCCTGTCGAAATCGAAAGGATGCGTGCGACTCGCTCGTTCGAATCGACGACGAAGAGCACTTGATGATCGAGATCTATCTCGAGATGCTGCCGATGGATAGTATCGTGAGCGGCCGGAGTGCTTGCCTTCATAATGCACGCCAAGGTTGAGTCTGTAAGCTTTCCAGTGCGCGGGAGTCCTGACAACTTTTGAAAGGCAATGATCGCTTGCCGGTTGGCATCGCTTGCAACCGAATAGTTGGCGCCGGTCCAGAATCGCAGTTCGTTCAGCCAGCCAATCGCCAGCATCGCTCTCATCGTAACCTGCGGGCTGGGAGTCTGCCGCGCCGGCTCCATTTGCTGAGCCATGACGGCCTGAGGCAGCAAGAGCAGTGTCACGATGCAAGACCGAAGCGTAGTTCGTGGTGAGAAGAAGATCATTGACTGCATCCTTTTACTGCCGAAAGCGTTGCATTAACATGCCAAATGATGTAATCGAGCATCTTCGAACATGCCGGCCTTGCCAAGATCGCAATCCGCGAATTTCGTAAAATTCTCTTACGCGGTTGGCGACGTTTTTGCAAACGGAAGCGCCTGCTGAAGAAACATTCTTTCCAAATCGGACTCATCTTCAATATGGCATAATTCTCTCTTTCTCTTCGCATTTGGGAGACTAAAACGATGAACATACTTATTGCATACGATGGCTCGCAGTCCGCTAAGGACGCGATTCAAGATCTCAAACACGCTGGGCTACCCAAAAGCGGCGTGCAGGCAACGGTGCTTAGCGCCGGTGAAGTACGCACCCCCACCGAACCGGCGTTGAACATTGAACCCAGCTTGCCCATCATCACCTACGCCATCGAGAACGCCCACGACCTTCTCGCCTATGCTCGCGAGGCCGCTGAGAAAGAGTCCGAGGAAGGCGTGCAGCAAGTGAATCAGCTCTTCCCGCAATGGGAAGTAACACCGTGCGCGCGTCTGAGTTCTCCAGCATCGAGCATCCTCGAGTTCGCGGACTCGTCGAAGCCCGATCTCATCGTGATGGGCTCTCACGGCCGCTCCGGACTCAAGCGCCTCTTCCTCGGAAGCGTCTCGTTGCGTGTCGTGACCGAAGCGCATACATCCGTTCGCATTTCCAAAGGTACTTTGCACCTTGATGAATCGACGCCGCTCGTCATTGTCCTGTCGTTCGATGGCTCGCGCGGCTCGCGTGAGGCCGTGCATCATCTCCTGAAACGCTCCTGGCCGAGTGGAACGAAGCTCCATATCGTCACCGTCATCGATGTGAGCATACTTTCGACGCCCGAGTACATTTGGCTCGTTGGCGATGACCTCGGCCAATATCAAGAGATGAAGGAAACGAACATCCAACGCGCCCTGCATGCGCTCGCACACGAAATGTCGAAACGCTTTGACGTAACGACCGCGATGCCCATCGGCCACCCCGCCCACGAATTGCTCGAGGAGGCGAAACGGGTCGCGGCGGACGCGATCTTCATCGGCTCGCGCGGCCTTTCCCGATTCGAGCGGTTGCTGCTCGGCAGTGTCGCCCACAGCGTTGTCGCACATGCCGAAGCCACCGTCGAGATCGTGAGATAATCCCCTTTCTGCAAGCCAGTCCCTCCGCTCGAATAGCTTCTCTATGGACACCTATTGTTCTTAGAGGTAAGCTATTTTTTTATATTTGAGTCAAAAAGGCCCACTTTCCATTCCCATGGAAAGAAATGCCAAATTATTTCAATATCGAATTTATGTTTGGAGTTCATGAACGCCAAGTTCATGAACTCCAAAAACCAGAGTTCCCGATAGTCCAAAGTTTTTTATGAATTCTTACGCGACCACTTGACTTCAGGAAAAATATGTCGTATGTTTGTAGTAAGCGGTAGCTCTTAGAAATTGGTCACGCCACCGCGATGTGTTAGTTAGCTAACAACAGAGGTCCGCTGGGCGACCTGCCGAGAACGTAAGTCCACGACTCTCCGCCCGAAACCTCACAACTGAGGAAAATATGATGTCACAAAGAAATAGCTGGGGGGGGGAAACCTACTCGCCATCCGCCGAGGCGGATTCGCATCCATTCGTACCATGATCGTTGCGCTCGCGCTCGTTGCTGCTTGCCTCGGAGGGGCTTGTGCTCAGCCGCCCTGTCCTTACGGCAACCTAACGAACTCAGAATACTGCTTCAGTGTCCAGAGCGTAATCGATGGACACGCCTACAACAATAATGGCGACCCAGTCCCGATTCTTACGATGGACTGCCTTGCCGCAAACGGTTATGGGCAGTGGACCCTGACTTCGACATCCAACAGCGGCACCGGCTGCTCGTATCCGACTGGCTGGTACCTTCTCGGTAACGGGCTTTATGCTCCTTCGGTAAAATACGATCCGATTCACCCAACTGTGCATCCCGGCTGCATTCCGCCGGGTGTGGTCCAAAACGGTGACATCGCGAATGGCGGCACCCCGCCGGCCCAGGTCAAAGCTGTTGCGAATCTCAATGGATGGGTCGTATATGTGTGGGCATCTACGGACCGGAGCCACTTTGAAATTCGAGAGTTCAGTTCGAGCGACATCGACATCTCGCTCGGCTTCCTCTCCAATCCGGCGCTGCCCATGAAAATTGTCGCGGCGCCGACGATCCATACGCAAACCGCGAGGGATAATCCACTCGTAATCGCGACCGAGAGCGATTGGCGCGACGCGTTCGATATCGCCATCAATGCGAACAATCTTTTCATCGTCTGGAAAACAACGACAGGTTTTCTCAAGGTGGACATCGTGCCGCTCGGGTTGACTAGTTACGGCTCCATCACTCCACTGTTCGGCCCAGGGGAGCGCCCGACCGTGGCGTGCGACATCCGAAGCACCGCGAGCAATTGCGAAATGGCTTGGCTTACAGGACACCAAAATCCCGGGGACTTGATCATGCGAGGCTCTTGCGATGGCAGCACGGTGACGGCGGTACATCCGCTTTTGAACCAATACACCGATCCACACGGATGCTCTGGCCCATACTCGTGGCCACTACATGCAAGAGTACTCCAAACGAGTGGGACCGATCGGGACCCAAATACTGCGGTGTATGCCATTGTACGATATAGCGGACTCCCAGCTGACGTGCAGCCAGCCCTTGTATTCTACGATCCGACAGATCCTGTAACCGTCGCGAAATTCATTGACGGCCCCTGCCCCTGGATTCCTCCGGTCGGGCCGTCACCAACAGGAACGCCACTTCCATATCCTCCGGTTGCAGATGCCGCGATTGTTGCGTTCGCAGACCCTTATGATAATCAGGTCGGCATGAGTTACGATAATCCGTTTCATTGCCTTTATCAGCGCAACTACTCGTACAGCGATCCATCGACGGCGCACGTACAACCCATTATCATTGTCAAAGGATCGAATCAGCCCATCGACACGAGGCTCGTACTGAACCAAGATCCGGTCACACACACCCTATTGAAAAACCCGATTGGACAGTATGTTGCCGCCGTCAACCAAATGGGCATTCACGTTCACTGGCACGCACTCGATCTAAGCAACAATCCGACTCATTACTATGCCCGTGACATGAAGCGCACCTTCGATGAAGACATCGAAGAGAACACGTTGGTGACCGATCAATGTACCGTCAGTGATGGAACCTCTCATGGCGGAACAGTTGGCGCGCAGATTCTCTGGCCGGAGATGTCTATTTGGACCGATCCCAACTACGGTTTTTCAACGACCGATGTGAACAGCGGTCTGTATCAGCCGATCGATGTTACTACACTCAATCCCTATGTCGGGCAACTCAACTTTTTCGGCGATAACGTAAAGCTCTATGTCGGCACATTAAGCATCGATAACACTGCCACCCTTGCGTCCATGCCGTATGTTTATTTCAATTTTCCCGGAAGCGGCCAAGGAATAGAAGTGCATGGGCATTGGGACTATTACGGCCGCATCGCCACCCACTCATCTCGGACGGTCCAAACGGGGCTTTACACCCCATTCACAAACGGAACAGCCAGTTCAACTGGTCCGAACAGTGGAGGAATCATCGATATTCAGGGTTCGATGTGCGGCTGCGAGGCTGGGGGATATTTTCCCGGTCACCTCATCGTCCATGGCGGTGCCGATTTCTATACAGGAAAGAATGGGAAGTTTATTGTTGGGCCGTATGATGGTTCTGCCTTCCCGTCGGGTGAAGTCGATGTCAATGATGAGGCAAACCTCTATCCACTCACAACAGGCTCAGCGAATCCGATCGTGACAGGACATTTGACACTTTTAGGTCAGACACTCCTGACGGGGGACGGCGTTGGAATGGTAGGTGGTTACAATGGAGCAATGTTCGGAAATATCCCGTGGGATGGTACGAATTCCATCACGGTTTTTAACTCCAAAAAAACGATCATGACGGTCAAGTCGGGCTACGTGGAGGGATCGAGTGACAAACAATTCTACGCAACAGGTTTTCGATTTGAGAATACCGACCATGACGGACTCAGCGAGCTCGATTTTGGATCTGCGAATCGTACTACGGGGTCTGGACTATCGTATCACTGGGAACTCGATGGCTGTTCCTTTACGGCCAATCAAATTCATCTTATGGATCCAGAAGGAAGCAGCCCGTTTATCGTGGATGGTTGCACGTTCGATCAGATCAGGGGTAAGTGTGTCTTTTTGGACAACGATCAGAGCCCTGCAAATACCGAGTATGGCCAATTGGACGTCAGTTCCAACGACTTCAGGCAGTTCAGCAGCAAGGTCTTTGGAACGTACACGAGTCCATTGTCTGGAGACCCGCCGACCTACGTCGATGAACCGTATGGCGTTTACGCCAAAGGTTTTGACTGGAATGCCGTGGGACGCATGGGTGACCCAGAAATGATAACACCAAAGATCAACAACAATACATTCACTGAAAGTCAGTTTCACTCTGAACTCAGAGCACAGGCGGTCAGCGACTGGAGTACCTTGGGATGGACCAACGCAGCGATCGGACTTGAGAACACGACCTCAATGGTGGTCGGAAATACGATAACTGATAACGGATACCCGGCTGGAATCTCCCTCCATGCTCCTGTCCCCGATTTTAGTGGGTGGTATGGCCAACCTCCGCTATCCTATTCCGTGCTTTGCAGCAATACCATTCAGGGGATGGTCAACACGACCTATGATGGCTCAGTCGAGTACTTCGGGATCATCGCGAATAGCTTGATCGGACCGATAAGTCTCAACACGGTTACAGGTAATGAGGTCGGGATAGTGCTACGAGACAATAGCAAGCCGAACTTGACCTACAACGATCTGACTGGGAATCTGGAAATCGCACTCGACGTGCAAAATGGACCGAACGGCCAGTCGATTGGGAAAATGTCCGTCGACCCACTTGCTGGCGGCTATGGGGCATATAATAGTCTCAGCACCCAGGGCTACGATTGGTCGGAATCCGAGTTCTGCTATCCCATAGGCCTCGAGCAGGCGGACCTCTCGCATCCCGGCGGCATAGTTGATATCGATCAAGGTCTAAACAACATCTCGTTGACCACGCTAAACAACCCTTCAACACGGACTGATTACTACTTCATTTTCGCGTCCTATACAACGAGTTGGGCGGCCATTCATGAGATTGGACAAAATTGGTGGGGTGTTGGCACTACGAGTCCTATCTCGGTTACTCCGCAGCCGTGGAATACCTATGTCTGGGCTACAATCGGTTCAGGGAATATCGGGGTGAATCCTAACGTTAGCTGGGGTACGGCTTTGGGACCGCACTCTCAATCGACATTCAGCAACAAGAACTGTCCTCATGATGCTGGGCATGCCCCCGGTTGCACCGTCGGCAAGAAGGGGGTTCTGCCGTTGGCTGTACCTCCGGATTCTGCGTCGTGCGCTAACCTTTACTTGAAGCTTCAGAAATATTCTGATCAGCAGGCCTGGCAAATGTTATATGACTCAGGCAAGAAGTTCGTCGAGACTTGTTATGATGACCCTGTAGTAACCGATGTGTTTAGTGATATTGGAAATGCGGTGGGATACCTTCAGGGTCTGGACACCAATCTTGGGCCCAAGTATAGGCAGTGGCTTGAATCGGTGTTATATCTTAACACCACGAACCCATACTACTTCTGCGTTTGCGTCCAGCAAATTTCATACACGGTCAGTGGATACGCCCTTGCTTCAGGTGATACTGGCGAAACGCTGGGGTGGAAGGGTCAGAATTGTACCCTCGCTGTTCTGGCCTGGCTGATGCGGAATACGAATTGCGACGCGCAACATCTCCTTTGGGGCGAGTACAAAGCGACGCGCAACTCTCAGCGCGAGTCGTGGCTGAATGACACGACCGTACCTTACGATACGACCCTACCGCCTCTTTCCTCGTTAGGTGGTCTTGACACCTTGCTTGCAAAGCACTTCCAGTTCGCTTGGGTCCCAAGCGGCGGGGATTTTGGGAAGCACGTTGCGTCATACTCCGTTTCGGAGAACCCGCTGCACGAGGCAACCACGCTTCACTTCGCTATAACGGATGCGGAGTATGTGCGCGTGGAGGTGTTTGATATTCTGGGGTACAACACACCTTGCCCGTCGCTTCAAAAGACAGGCGAGGGTTTGTTTGAACCCGGCCCGCACCAAATCCCCATCGACTTCTCGCGCTGTGCATCCGGCACCTATTATCTTCGCATCACACTCGGCACCGGCGAAGTGCGGACGATAAAGTTAGTGAAGGAATAACGAGTTAGTAAAACGAATCGCCCCTCGCTTGCGCGAGGGGCGATTTGTTTTCAGATGCAGTTCGAAGCCTAATAGACTTCTTCGAGTGCTTCGATCCTCAGCTCGTCCCGCACTTGTGCGACACCCGGAGCGGCCCATGCCGCATTCTCCGCGTCCTCGCGTTCGGCCCATGAGCGCACCGGTCCGCGAAGCGTCACGATGCTGCCATTGACATCGATTGCGATATGGCTGGAATCGACCGTCGCTGAGCGTTCGAATGCGCGCCGGATCTTGTCCTTGATCTCTGCGGGCTTTACCTGTGGCTTGAGCGAAATGAGATTCGTAACGCCCTTGACGCCGGTCAGATCTTCGACCTCTCGGCGCGCCTCGGTCTTCTGAAAATCCCATTCGACTTCGCCTTCCAGTTTGAGCCATCCGTTCTCGACGCTCACTTTGATCCGGTCGTCGGGCACCGTGTTGCACCAGCGCAGCGCATTCACAGCGGCTTCGGCAATCTCCGTATCGTTGCGCCGATTCGTGCCATCGATATGTACATCGATCTCCTCGGCCACAGCCTTGACGCCGGCAACATTCTTCGTGGCGCGCTCCGCCGCGAGCTTCTTCGGATACGTATCCACGCTGCCGGTAAGTGTGATAACTCCACTCCTTGCAGCGACGCCGATATCGGTTGCATTCATGCTCGCGCCAAGCAGTGGCTCCCATTTCAGCGCTTCCATGACATCGCGCTGTAATTGTTCATTTGTTTTCATTGTGTGTTCTCCTAAAACGTGTTTGCTGCTCGCATTCCCGTTGGTGATGTTTGTGGTGAGAGGCTTGCAGCCAGCAAATAACGAAGCCAATTCCGCGCCACGCGTCCGCGCCATGTGGACACTGCTTCGAATACCTTTAGTGCAGATGTCCGCCTATGTGTTTCAGCAAGGCTACCATTGAGATCATGGGTGATCTCAGAAGATTCTTCCTTGTCCTGATAAGAATTCTTCCCAACAAAAACCGCTGAAAGCCGCTCCAGTCCTCAAAGTAATCGGATTTGGGCGGTGACGTGATGCGGCACGGAAATAGTCATGTTCCAAGGCATATTAGATTCGTCAATATAACCAGATTACTATACTATTATGGCACTCATCAAATGGACCGAATCACCGTTCGAAGCAATGGATCGAATGTTCGTTACGACGTTCGATGATCTCGAAAATCGGTTCAGCCGGCGATTTGGAATCGCCAGCGATGTCTATGTGCCAAGTCTTGATATCGCAGAAGACACAGACAACTTTTACATCTTCGCCGAGCTACCTGGCTTGCGCGAGAGTGATGTGAAAGTTACCGCTGACAATGACATGCTGACGATCAGCGGCAAAAAAGAACGAACGGAAGAAAAGAGCGAACGGAATTATCATCGGGTCGAGCGATCGTTCGGCCAGTTTGTCCGCTCGCTCTCGCTGCCCAAGAATGTGAAGGCGAATGCCGTCAGGGGAACATTCAAGGACGGTCTGCTCGAACTCACTTTGCCGAAGATCGCAGCCGAGAAACAGGACACGCGCGAAATCCCGCTGAATGCGATGAGTCCTCGTGAAAACGGGGACCATCGCACTGATGAATCAGCAGCGAAAGACGGCCACAGCCACGCGAGGAATGGATCGCGGGGAAATGGGCGTGAGATCACCGGCCAGCGACCACGCTTGGCTGATCTCACCGCACCCAGTAAGGCCGAATCAATGCGGGCAGCGCCTACGCGCAACGCGTAGCCCTAACGGGGTGTGGCGTACTCTTCGGCGTGCGCCACACCCTTGCACGGTGTCTTAATCTATTAGGTAAGTGAGGGAATTATGAGAATACTCATCCCGTGGGACGGCGCACAAAATCCGGAATCCATCATCCGGGACTTACACTATGCTGGTCTGCCCGCTCAGGCACACACGCTGGTACTCTCGTTGGTCCATGCCTTCATGCCCGTCCCTGCCAGAGCTTTTGTAGCATCGAATAATGACGATGCCTTCGACACAATGCAGGACGAAAGAGGTGCGCTCGAAGCCAACCGAGCGAAAATCATTCTTTTGCGACATTTTCCCGATTGGTATATCGAGTATGAGGAGATCGATGCGCCCGCTGCGCGGTCAGCGGGATTAATTATGCAGCATGCACGAGCGTGGAATGCCGACCTTATTGTGATCGGCTCCGGACGGCACACTCGTTCCCTCACGACGGCCGCCGCGCGCATTGCGGATGAAGCGCCCTGTAGCGTGCGCATCGTCCATCCGAGACATCAACACCCGGACGCGCCGCTCAATGTCCTGTTGTACGTCGATGGAACGGCGGAATCTCTACTGATGGTCGAGGAATTCGCGGCACGGTCTTTCCCGAGAAACACCTGCATCCATCTCATCAGCATTGTGGACGAGCGTGAGTGGAACATCGAACGTGTCCATCACATGCTCGATTATTTCGCAGACCACGTGCGGCAGGAATTTCCGCATATCGAATCGCAGATCCGGTATGGCGATCCGGCCGAGCAGATTCTTCGCTATGCGAATCATCAGGAAATCGACTCGATCTTTGTCGCTGCTCCAGAATCAGCAGTAGATACCCGCATTGCGACCGCGATCCAACAACAGGCGGAATCAACGGTGGAGATTTTCAAGAAACATATAGGACCGAACGACGAAAGGAGTGGAAAGCAATGAACTATCTAACGAACATCATCTACGACACCGCAGAGAATCAGAATTTTCGAACGGTCTTACATACCGGCATGAAATCTCAACTCGTGGTCATGTCCATTCCGCCAGGCGGTGAGATCGGCATGGAGACGCACGAGAGAGTCGAGCAGACGCTCTTCTTCCTCCAGGGCAATGGCATTGCGATCCTCAATGGCAAAAAGCGGGCAGTCAACCCGGGCGATGCCTTGGTGGTTACGCCCGGAACGGAGCACAACGTCGTGAACACGGGTTCAGCGCCGCTCAAGATCTACACGATCTACGCACCACCCAACCACTTGGATGGTCGCGTGCATCCGACAAAGGCTGATGCCGACCGGGACGACGAAGATGAAGCGTTTGGAAGTGCGATCGCACTTGGCCTGCACACCAATGGCAAAGCGGTTGCCACTCCCGGATTCCTTCCCGACATCGAGCCGCGCCCGGAACCGAGCAGTCCATGGGAGAACCAAGACTCTCCCCCGCTCTCCATTCACGACGAGATCTCTCCAACGTTAGCAAATATGCGCACGACTCTGACCGCAGACGCTGCCATTAGAGCCTGATGAGACAATTGCATGGGGCAAGAAACACATGAAAAAGCTGACTTCAACAGTGGGTGATCGATCATCCACCAAATCGGGAATCCAGAGGGTCTCTCATCCACGCTCCAGTGAGCATGTGGTCACTCGCCCGAAGGCACTTACTGCGTTAAAGAAGTCTGCGAATCAGTGCCTCACATCACTTCCGCTCACGGTCGATGTCGCAACGCTCGCCCAGCTCTACAATTCGCCTTTGGCCTCACACATTGCTCGCGAAGAGCTCCTCGAACAGGCCAGGACAGCACTAATGAAATACGAGTTGGCCGAAGCCGATCTTGAGATCGCGGCCGATTCGCTCGCGCGTTCGATGCACCTGCTGCTCGAACAGCACGGCCTCAAAGAACTCTTGCCCGAGCATATGGCCGAGCTGGAGCGTCACGTACTGAACTGGTATGGCCTCTGCCAACCGGAAACCACAGAAGATATTCTTCCCTCCGCCGAGGCTGCCAAGGATGACGAAGCAAAGACACTCTCCGAAATTACAATCCGCCGGCCCGAGACAGCGAATATTCCCAACCAAAAGCACCACGTCCATGGAAACGCACACAGCAATTGATATTACCAGCTTGCTCGGAATGATCAAGCAGGAATCGAAAATGCCCGGCCCAAAGGTCACAATCTATTTTTCGGTCCCCCATGCTTCGGACTTCGCGATCATCGGCCGCGCAGAACTCAAAGCTCACATCCATACCGCCGTAGGGCTGCTCCAGAACCTGAATACCTCGGCCGAATTGAGTCAGATCGTTCTTGAAAAGCTTCGCTCCCTGCTCAAGGAGAAAGAGCTTTGGAGCCAGCGAAGCGAGGGCTACGCGATCTTCGCCAGTGCCTCCATTCTGCGCTACTACGCACTGCCCTTGCCGATGGAGGGAAAGGTCTGGGTCAACAGTGACTTTCATATTGTACCGCTCATTCCCCTCCTTTGCCTACCCGAGCAATTCTATCTTCTTGAAGTCTCGCTTGGCAAACCACGCATGGTTCGTGTCCATTCGCAGTTCTCCGTGCCGGTTTCGCTCGAACGGGTCTGGGCGCTGGAAGCTGCAAGGGACAATGAAGACATTGTTCACAATCGCGCCTTCCATACCTCGGCGGCCTCGCCCGCTTCGGGGGGACACGGCGGGATGATTCCGCACGGGGGATCGCAAGATGGCGAGTTTCGGAGAAGAGAATTCTTCTTCAAGTTCCTCGCTCAGACGGTCGATGAAGTGCTCCAGCACCAGCCCACCGTGCGCAACGGCGTGCCGCTTGTCATTACCGGGACCGATGAACTCGTTGCACATTTTCGCAAGCATCTTCGGTATCAAAACGTTCTGGCCAGTCCCGAGAGGATCGGTATCCCGGACGGTGATCCGCTCACACTCGATACGGGCACATGGAACAAATGCCTGCACCTCTATTCCGATCGAGAAGCAAGCAAAACAACGGGCCAAGACAAACTCGAAGAACTTCGCTCCCGGGGCCGCGTGACAGAGGATCTTGACAAGATTCTCTCGCTTTCGGCCGCGGGCGGTATCATGACGCTGATCGTCAACGAAGCAGCGTTACGGACCAATGGCGTTGAATCCAAAGAACCGGATCTCGTAAACGCCGCTCTCGTCCTGACGCTCCAGCATCACGGAGAAGCGCTCACATCGTCAAC
>JADGPZ010000155.1 GCA_017882165.1 Candidatus Kapaibacterium sp. | reverse complement strand
GAACATGGGTGCGGTGACCGTTTCGGCGATTGCAACAGACGGCTCAACGCTCTACGCCGGTACGAGGGGTGGACAGACATCGGGTGTCTTTGTCTCATCCAACAATGGCATCATCTGGAATCGGCCCGTCAATGGGCTGCCGGTTCATCCGGCAGTCTCGGCGCTGGTCATTAGCGGAACGAACCTCCTTGTTGGGGTCGAAAAAGGGGTTTACATGTCGACCGATGAGGGCCTCAATTGGTGGCTAACGAATGGAGGAAGCGCCGTATCGAACGTCGAGGGGATCGTCCGGATCCAGACCGGTGTCATCGCCGATATCGATGGCCATCTCTCTCTTTCCACCGACGATGGCGCGGACTGGTCCCGAATACCGACTGCGAGAACGGGTGATTTGACGGGGAACCTCGCATCGAGCGAAAGCCTGTTGTTCGCGGGCACAATCGATCGTGGAGTTTTTCTCTCAAGGGATGCCGGCACCAGTTGGGAGACGGCGAATTCGGGTTTAGCGGACGCCTACATCATGGCCCTGGTCACAGGCGGCGGATATGTTTATACTGGCACGTATTATGGCAATGGTGCCAACGCAGCCGATCAAGGTGTGTGGCGGTGGCCGCTCACTGATTTTGCGAACGCTGCCGTTGCCCGGTCAACACCCGCAACACTCGAACTCTCTCCTAATCCGACATGGGGCAGCATCGCAGTTCATGACGCCCCTTTGGAGGCACACGTTTCGGTGCTGAACATGCTCGGCCAAAGCGTCCTCGAATCGACGGAACATGGCGCGGACTTCACGCTCGATCTCTCGCGCATCACTGCTGGCACCTATTGCGTGCGGCTCACGTCGCCGAGTGCGAGCATGACGAGAATGATTGTGAAGGAATAAGAGATCGAGGCCGCGGCGAACGCACGAGTAAGCAGAACGGAGAACCTACCGCGGCAGCGTCTCCACGCGCCCGCTCATGCAGATCAGGCACTCGTACATCCCCATAGCATAACCGGCACTATGATACGTTCTTTTGAGTTAGGAAAACATGGACCGAGACTGGGAATCGATTCGCAATGACGCACTTGGGCTTGAGCCTTCGCGTCAGGTATTGCTCGTTGAGGAAATGGTCGATCGTTTAGCGCAGACCCCTCACATGCAGGCATGGCTCGATGAATCGCAACGTAGGCTGGACGCCTTCCATCGCGGCGAGATTGGCGCTGTCGATATGGAAGCATCGCTCACCCGCATCGAGCGTTTGATCTCGAAGTGAAAGTTCGGCTTCTCCTTCCGGCCGATGAGGAGTTTGCGGAAGCAGCTCTTTTTTATTACGACAAGAGTCCACAGGTCGCACGAAGATTTAAGCGCGTTGTCGAAGAATCCCTTCGCTCGATTGGTGCTGCTCCCAAACGGTATCGCCGATACAGTCGTGATATTCGCGTGAAGGTCGTTCGAGGGTTCCCATATTCGATCTTCTATAGCGTCGATCCTGAAGAGGTGATCGTTGTGGCGATCGCGCACGACGCGCAAGCTCCTGGGTATTGGCGTAGCCGCCTCTGATGCCACCTACCGCGCCAGCACAATCGGCAGCGTCTCCACGCGCCCGTTCATTCGGACGAGGCACTCGTACATCTCATCAGATAAGCCTTCGGGATTCCATGTGAAGGTGTGCTCCCCTGCCGCCAACTCGCCCGAGAATATCCGCGCGACCTCCACGCCATGCAGATTCACTTGCCGGATTTGATTTTTTCCCACACCTCCTTCACAAGAGCTTGCGTATCCTCGCCAATTTTGGCGTTCAGTAACGCATAGTTAGTAAATGCTTTCTCTCCAGAGAGTTTGCAAGCGGTATAAAGAAGCATTGCATCTTCAAGAATAAGTTGCTGGGAGGGCTTCTTGGGGTTGAGATAGAGTTCGAGTTCCAGCCGTAGCAAAAGCATTTCCTCAATCAGCGACTCACTCGGTGCTTGCTTCGCCTGAACGCTTTTGTGAACGTTAGAACACATCAGCATCAGTTGCGCAATCTTCGATCGGACGGTGTCAAGCCACGCCTGTCGGCTGCTTGATTTCACCTGCGAACGAGCTGTCCGCCAAGAGAACCATGGGCCAACGAAAAGCGCAACGAGCGCGACTAACAGAGACGCAATGGGTAACCAGTCGCTCGGAGAAGTTGGAAGAACGACGAACACAGAGTCCAGTGGATGTAGAGCAGGATGCATTGCTGATCTGTTTAACTCGCGGTCCAATACGAAAGTCTTCGGTACTCGTTGAACAGAAACTCCTTGAGTTCAATATCAAGCTGTTCCACGGCCTTTTTCCATGACATGTAATCGCTACGCACAAAACGAAGTGCGGGGCGATCCTCCTCATATCGAGGAGTCCGAACACTTGCTTCTATGATCCGATAGACACTAAGCCCAAGCCCGAGCGCATACGACTCTTCGTGAGCAATCCATTCGGCGGGCAAGTGCTGACCATTCTTATCAACGAACTCTTCGCGCGGCCAGAACAAAGAGATCAGAGCGGTGCATTGACGAATTCGGCCCCTGGAAGCTTGGTTAATCGTATGGCCAGTAGAGTATTGCCCCTCTATGACCGACATGCTGTATCGACTCAAGACTTGTCGAACATTGTCGATGTAGCCCTGCTCTTCATCCGATGGATTCGCAGAGTGTGAGAAAAATATGCGAAGTAATGGAGGTGCTCCGATATTAATATCTGAGCGATCATGGAGGATCGGTTCTCCCTCCCGGTCTCGAATCGCAGTAATCCACCCTTCAACGTCTTGAAGGTCTGATTTCAAAAGTTTGTTAAGATTGTTAGCTTTTTCCCTTTCGTCCTTGAGCCATTCGTTAACCTTAGAATCAGGCTCCATTGCGTGTCGTAATGTCAACTTGCCATTCTTAAGCCCTTTGTCATGTCCTTCCAGTTTCTCGTTTTGGAAATGTCCGATTATTGTTTGTTTAATTTTTGAATCACGCGGAAGGTCTATCAAAGCATCAGCACGTGCTGCAGGAGTGAGACGAATGCCCAAGATTTGATCCTCAAGTTCGTGAAATGCCATCTTAATGGATTTCTCGTCTCTATTCAACCACTCCTCTTGAAACGCCCCCACCACTTTGAGTTCGGCTTTAACAAATGAAGCTTGATAAACTGATGATTTCGGTAAGTCATTGGGAGTTGGTTCGAAGTCTGTCGTCGTTGGAAGGAGACTTGTATGCCAAATGTTTATGTGTCGACCGCTCAGCACTTTTAAAATGCTCTCCAAGACGCCTTGACCTGGATTCTGGTGTAAAAGTGTGGAGCTTCGCAATGGAAGCGTCATCTGAAAAAGAGATCGACGTGGAATCATGGCCATGATTACAGGCAAATCAGGCTCGCGAACAAGCAGAGCGTAACGTGGGATGCTGTGCCGTTGAAGATTTTCAAGAATCTCTTTTTTAGTTTCCTCCTTGATTTTGGTACTTTTGTAACTCCTTTCAATTTCATTCTGGTAATCTCTCAAAATTCGGCCAAGAGGAATACGGCACATCTCGTCAATAATCGTCTCTTTAACGGTCCTATCTGGTTTCTCCAAATTCGAGAAATCGAGAACAATTTCTTCGACGTCCGTCTTAGCCTTGATCGTGCTCTCGCCGATCGTCGCGCCACATTTCTTCCAGTCTCTTCCACTAAGTTGATACGGCCCGTCTCCCGTAGTCGGATTGTTTTGAAAATCTTCTATCAGTCCGAATCTAAAAACTCGGTGCCATACGGAGTAGAACTTCTCTGCGTTCTTCAAACCATCACTTTCTAGAGACTTGACTTCACGGTTATGCTCACTGGCAAGCCAGCGATCAAATCTTCGAGGAACCTTTGCATACCAATCTATAAGTTTTGAATTTTCTTTCTCCTCTATTTCCTCTTTTGTTGGTGACTTGCCTAATACGGAATGGTATAGCTCTCTCTGTTCTTCGATTCCGGCAAGGAACTTATTCATTCTATTCCAAGACTCCAATTGGCTCTCCTTTTCTTTTTCCTTCGAACCGTTGTGTGAGTCCCGAGGAAAGTGAATCAAAGCGCTTTCTGATCCAGTCGACATACCCTCCACTTGAATGATCTGAGCCTTGCAAGCTAAAGCTCTGCCAACAATGTCAAGTAATGCACCTGACCTATGGCTCAACCTTGCGACAAGTTGAATAAACTCGCCGGAGAGCAGACTGAACGGGAATGGGGAAACCATGACACAGGCAGCTATGTCCGGCCCGAATATTGGACTCTCTGGCGGATGCTGATCTATGTCTTCGCCTTGTTTCTGCTCCTGTGGTGGTGGATTCACCCACCAACTCACATACACTGAAGAGCCATTCTGCACGCCTGTCGCAGCGGTGACATCACTCGGGAGCGGGAGCAAAAGATTCTCGAAGTCGAGGGCCTCAGGAAGCCATTCGGTGGCGATTCCCGATTGGGGCGGACCGCGATGCTTGTGCGGCTCGGTCGCACCGATGGAGTGCGCCGAGAGTGAAGCGAGCCGGTCTTGCGAAAGAAGCGGAACAATGCGTCCTGACCACATAATCTAATCTCCTGTTATTGGTGATCTCTCCGCTGAAATCTAACTCCGCTTCAACAAAGAAGTTCCGGAGACTCATAACAAAAACCTGGCGCGCATTGCCCAAGGAATCTTCATGTCATTCCGTAGAGCTGTCCTGCGGCCGGCGGCGAAGATGGTGAGTGCGGTAAGGCGCTTCAGATGTAACCATTGCTTCAGCGCGAATGAAAATTCATGCCTCTCTCGCAAGCTAAAGCATGCACCACACCACGGAAGCTGGTCGGGAAATCCCGGCCGCTACAATTATTGACTATTTTTGGAAAGCTCTTGCGTGGCGGTTTTTCGTGTGCTATATTGGTCGTGGGATGATGGGCACCTATTCTAAAAGAACGGGTAGATTGTCTAACAGCAGTTTATTCATGAACTCCAAACAAAAAAGAGAAATCAAAATAATTTGCGGTGTGCCCAAATCGTGCTGGATTCGCCAATGTTCATGAAGCACAAACGCTCGCGCACCCGCGGACTCCGATTCGGTTCGTATTTTTGCTCTATGAAATTCAAGTTTATCTTCCTCCTAATCGGCTCGATCCTTCTCTCCTCCTGCGCCCGCAAGGTCGGCATCCAGCACACGCTGCGCGATGGCAAAGGCGGCAAGAAGCTGGGCGGCACATTCCGCATCAACCAGACTGCCGACTTGCGCTCGCTCGATCCGGTGCAAATGAACGATCAGACCTCGGTGCAAATCGGTGAGAATGTCTATGACCGCTTGCTCGAGTTCGATCTGAATCTCAACCTCATTCCGGGCCTCTCGGCCATTCCTGAGATTTCGCCGGATGGCACGACCTACACGTTCCACCTCCGCACCGACGCCTACTTCCACGACGATCCCTGCTTCCCGAGTGACAAGGGACGCCGGTTCGTTGCGTCGGATGTGATCTATTGCTACACCCGTGCGCTCGACCGGACGACGAACACCGGCGCGGAGCCATACTTCAAGTATATCAAGGGTGGTCTGGCTTACTACGAGTCGGGCAAGCTTCCCAGCGTGGGCGCTGGCCCTGGTGGATTGCCCGGACTCCAAGCGCCAAACGATTCGACGGTTATCATCACGCTCGAAAAGGCGTTCTCGCCGTTCCTGAATTATCCGGCGGTCGGCTTCGGCTTCATCTACCCGCATGAAGCTGTCGAGCATTATGGCCGCGATTTCGTATTCCATCCGGTCGGCACCGGCGCGTTTCGATTCGTCGAGTACAAGCAGGCGCAGCACTGCGTGCTCGTCCGTAACCCACGTTATTGGAAGCACGACTCCGCGGGCAATCAACTCCCCTATCTCGACACGGTTAACTTCACGTTTATCCTCGATAATAAAGTCGAACTTCAGCAGTTCACGGCGAACCAACTCGATCACGTCTATCGCATTCCGAGCGAGTTCTTCCAGGACGTTGTGGACGAGCACAAGGAGGCGAAGGGCAAGTACAAGAAGTACCAACTGGTCCATGTGCCGGCAATGGCGGTGCAGTTCTATGGCTTCAACGTAACGACGCCGCCTCTGAACAACCGGCACTTGCGTCGCGCGATTGGCTTCGCCGTCGATCGCGATAAGATCATCAAGTATATCCTGAAAGGCCAGGCGGCCGGTCCCGGCGTCCACGGCATCGTGCCACCCTGTATGCCCGGCTATCCGGTCGATGTGGTGCATGGATTTGTGTTCAATGCTGACAGCGCAATGGCCGAGCTTGCGCTTGCGAAGCAAGAGCTTGGCAGTGCCATACCGGATCTCACACTCTATCTCAATGCTGGCGGTGGACGCAATACCGAAGTCGCGGAGGCGATTCAGTCACAGCTTAAAGAGAATCTCGGACTTACGATCAATTTACAAATGCTCGAGTTTTCGCAGCTTACGCCGCGTATTGATGACGGCAAAGCGCCGTTCTTCCGATTGGGCTGGATCGCGGACTATCCAAGCCCCGAGAACTTCCTGAATCTGCTCTATGGCAAGACGATCCCACTCTCGGGGCCAAGCACGATCAACTCGACGCGATATAAAAATCCGGAGTACGATCGCCTGTTTGAAGCTGCGATCGCCGAGACCGATCGCTCTAAGACCAACCAACTTTTCGCCGAAGCCGAGAACGTCGCGATTCAGGATGCACCCTATCTCGTACTCTACTACGATCTGGACTACCACCTGCTGCAACCGAACGTCCGCGACTTTCCGGCAAATGCGATGTATCAGTTGGACATGAAGTACTGCTGGTTCGATAATTAGAACCGGGATTACACGGATTAGAGCGGATTACACGGATTGATTTTTAGGATTTTCCATTTCTAAGACACTTAGCAGCAACTCAACATTTTCACGCACTGTTTCGACGGTATGATGTCTCGCACTTCGAAGTCTCTTATTATTCTCGCTCTCGGCAGCCTCTTCTTTGGCTGCGGGCACACCAACAAGCTGGCCCAGTACAATCTCCGATCGCAACAGGTCGAGATGCTCTCGGGCGCGAGCACGATGGGTGCCGCCACCAGTTCGATCGCGATCGGCTCGCACAATCCCGTGCAGGACGTGATTGCCGGAATTAGCAGTAGCCAGATCTCCAACGAGACGGCACGGAAGCTTCGTCGTGCTGCGAACGCCGACTCCCTGGCAGCGCAAGTTGCGAAGGGCTTCGAGGGTTCTCTTATCACATATCTCGGTGTCAAGCCAGCTTACGGATACAATCGCGATGCGCCTTATCGGTCGGAAACCATCCTTCAGGAATACAGTCTCTCCTCGGACAGCACCGGCACCCGAGCGCACATTTCCGCGCTCTCACGGATCATTCAACACGCGAGCGGCACGGTCGTGTGGCAATACACTTCGAGCAAGGATATTGCGCTATCGACAACGTCCGCCCGCCGCGCCAGTGAGAGAGCCGTCATGAGCGCCGTCAACGCGGCGATGCTGGCGGAGATGAGTGAAGACGAAATCGCGTCCATCTTTTACAGTGCCGCTCAGGAAATAGGCCGGGACATCGGCGAAACGCTGAGAGAAGATGTTGCCAAGCTCTCCAATCCCTAACGATATGCGTGGCATAGG
>JADGPZ010000053.1 GCA_017882165.1 Candidatus Kapaibacterium sp. | reverse complement strand
ACGAAGCGGCTCAGAATGACATCTAATGAAAGATGAAGAATTAAGAATTGAGTCTTCCCTCTTCGTGGTTCTCCACTTGTCATTCGTCATTTGTCATTCCTAATTGAACCGTGGCCGAGTTCGTCCATCTCCATAATCATACTCATTACTCTATCCTCGACGGCGCTTGCAGCGTGAGCGACCTCGTGGACGCTGCCAAAGCCGAGGAGATGAAGGCCGTGGCGCTCACGGACCACGGCGTGCTCTTTGGCGCATTCGAGTTCTACAAAAAGGCCAAAGCCGCCGGTATCAAGCCGATCATTGGCTGCGAGGTCTATTTCGTTTCCGAAGGCTCCGCGACCGAGCGCGAGCGGTTCGACGATCCCGAGGGCAAGAAGAAGGCATATAATCACCTGATCCTGCTGGCCAAGAACGAGATCGGCTACCAGAATCTGATGAAGCTCGTGTCGCGTGGACACACAGAGGGCTTCTATTACAAACCCCGCATCGATTGGTCGATGTTGGAAGCCAATCACGAAGGACTCATCGCAACAACCGCCTGTTCTGGCGGCATCATCGGTCCCTCGCTTGTCAGCGGCGATTACGAAAAAGCGAAGCGGATAGCGACGCGGTTTCGCGATGTTTTTGACAAGGATTTTTACCTCGAAATCCAGGACCATGGGCTGGAGCGTGAAGTCGCAGTTCGTGAGCTTTCGCCCCGCTTAGCGAAAGAACTCGGCGTCAAGCTCGTCGCCACGAACGATTGCCACTATGTCAGTCAGAGTCATGCTGTCGCGCACAACGTGCTGCTGATGATTCGCGACGCCTCCAACAAGGAGACGCCGAACGTCCATAACCTGAAGTACGGCACCGACACCAACTACTTCCGCTCGACGAAAGAGATGACGAAGCTCTTTACGAAGTGGCCGGAAGCGATTGACTCGACGCTCGAAATTGCGGAGAAGTGTGATCTCACACTCTCCAAAGATTTCAAGATGCCGGCGTTTCCGATACCGGCGGATAGCGATGCCACCACGCTCGAAGGGTATCTCGAACACCTGACGAATAAGGGGCTGAGCAAGCGATTCAGTCAGTCCACGCAGGAGATCGAAGACCGCGCCGAGTTCGAACTTGGCGTCATCAACCGCATGGGCTACGCCGGATATTTCCTGATCGTGCAGGATTTTATCGCGGCCGCGCGCAAGATGGGCGTGACCGTCGGCCCCGGACGCGGCTCGGCTGCCGGGTCGCTCGTCGCGTATGCGCTCGGCATCACGAATGTCGATCCGATCAAGTACAATCTGCTCTTCGAGCGATTCCTGAATCCCGAGCGCGTCTCGTTGCCCGACATCGACATCGACTTCTCGGACGACAAACGCGAGAAAGTGATCGCATACGTGCGCGAAAAATATGGTCATGAATCGGTCGCGCAGATCATCACGTTCTCCACGCTTTCGGCGCGCGCGGTGCTCAAGGATGTGGGTCGCGTGCTTGGAGTGCCGCTCGGCACGATCAACGAACTGACGAAGTGCATTCCGGTCATCATGGGGCGCGTCACGCCGCTCAAGGAGGCGATCGAACTGCCGGAAATGAAGCAGTTGCTGGCGGCGAGGAAGTCTCCGCTCATCGATCAACTCATCGAGTACTCGCTGGTGCTCGAAGGCTTCGCGCGCGCGGCGTCGAAGCATGCCGCCGGAGTGGTTATCGCGCCCGGAGATATTTCGAATTACGTCCCGCTCTATAAGACGCCTTCGCTCGAAGAGGCGGTCACGCAGTTCAACATGAAGGACGTGGAGGAGGCCGGACTCCTCAAGATGGACTTCCTCGGGCTGCGCACGCTATCGATCATTGACACGACGCTCGCGCTTATCGAGCAGAACCACGGCGTCAAGATCGATATCGACACCATCCCGCTCGACGATCCGAAGACCTACGAAATGTTTGGCCGTGGCGAAACGGTCGCGGTCTTCCAGTTCGACTCGCCGCCCATGCAGAACCACATGCGCGCGCTGAAGCCCGAGAACCTGGAGGACTTGTCTTCCATGAACGCGCTCTACCGGCCCGGCCCGATGGATCACATTCCGGAGTTCATCGACCGCAAGCAGGGGCGCAAGAAAGTCGAGTACCTGCATCCGAAACTCGAGCCGATCCTTGCCGAGACGTACGGGGTCATCGTCGTACAGGAGCAAGTGATGCGCGTTGCACGTGATCTGGCAGGCTTCTCGCTCGCCAAAGCTGACGAGATGCGCCGCGCCATGGGCAAGAAGGATCTCGACAAGATGAACACGATGAAGGATGCCTTCATCAAAGGGTGCATCGCGAACGAAGTCGCCGACAAGATCGCCAGGGAGTTGTACGAGCAACTCGCGAAATTCGCTTCTTACGGCTTCAACAAGTCGCACTCGCTGGCCTACGCGCTGATCGCATATCAGACGGCCTATCTCAAGGCGCAATACACTGCCGAGTTCCTCGCGGCGAACATGACGCACGAGATGGGCGACTCCGACTACGTCGTGCAGCTCATCGACGAGGCGAAGAAGTTCAACATTCGCACGCTCGCGCCCGATGTCAACCTGAGCAACATCCATTTCTCGGCTTCAAAGGAGGGCATCCGCTTCGGGCTTGCCGGGATCAAAAACGTTGGCGAAAAAGCGGTCGAAGAAATTGTCCGCGAACGCACAAAGCAGGGACAGTTCAAGTCGCTTTTTGACTTTACCTCCCGATTGGATACCCGCCTCGTAAATAAACGCGCGATCGAAGGCTTAGTCGAGGCCGGCGCCTTCGACTCGTGCGACACATCCGGTCTTGCAATTGCTGCCTTCCGCAGCGATCTCTTCACGAACGTCGAACTCGCGCTCCAATACGGCCAGCGCGTCCGCGATGAAGCGAAGAGTGCGCAGAACTCGCTCTTCGGCGATGCCGAAACGCCACATGTTCTTGCGCCGCCCGCGATGGTCTATGCCGAAAAGCGGTGGACCGAGATTGAGATGCTCTCGCACGAGAAGAAATCGGTCGGCTATTACGTGAGCGGCCATCCGTTGGAGCCGCACCGCGTCGATGTACTCAGCTTCGCCACGCACAAAGCGATCGAACTGGCCGATGCCAAACAGGGTGATCCGGTGATCGTAGGCGGAGTCGTCGTCGCGATCACGCGCAAGCTCGACCGCAACGGCAATGCCTTCGCCATCCTGAAATTGGAAGATTTCACCGGCAAGTCAGAATGCGTACTCTGGAGCGACGCCTACAAGCATTTCCAGCACCTGATCGAAGATGAGAAGCCGCTCTTCCTACGGGGCAAGATTAGACGGAACGGTCCCGAAGAGGCGCCGAGCGTGGTCGTCGAGGAGGCGTTTGAAATCCGGGGATTACGGAAGAAACTGACCCGTGGAATCCTCGTCCGACTTTTCGACACCGAGGAGATCCGCCCCACAATCGAGCAGGTGGAGCGAATTTGCGGGCGTTATCACGGGAATTGCACTACGTTCGTCTCGGTTGAAACTGCCCACGGAATCAGCCGTAAATACCGGTTACCCGAGCAGTATCAAGTCGATCCAAACGACGACCTGATCCGAGAGTTCGGAGAAGTCTTCGGTATGAACCGGATACTGTTTACGAGGTAACCGCAACGTATTTTTTAGGAAACGCCATGACCGCCACCGTAGGAACCCCACTTCACCTCACAGACGCCACGTTCGACGCCGATGTCATCAAGAGCGATAAGCCGGTGCTTGTCGATTTCACGGCCGCGTGGTGCGGACCCTGCCGCATGATCGCGCCGATCATCGAAGACCTCTCCAAAGAGTATCAGGGGCGCGCCGTCTTCGGCAAGCTCGATGTCGATGAGAACCCCGAGACTTCGATGAACTTCGGCGTCCGCTCGATTCCGACGCTGCTCATCTTCAAGGGCGGGCAGGTCGTCGATCAGATTATCGGCGCCACCGGCAAGGACAAAATCCTCGCAAAGCTTACTCCACACTTGGCTTGAGATACTTCTCCTCGCGGAGAACTCAACCTACACCAAAAGGCAGTCCGCCGCGGCGGACTGCCTTTTGCATTTTTGGTGTAACAAAACGCCGCGAGCGAGGTTGATACTGATGAACGAACCGATTCATCATGAGAAAAATAGCGCGAATCCTCCTATTCTTTCTGCTGCCCGTGGCAGTGCAAGCCCAAACGATTGCGCTTGGGCCGATTACGAAGCTGGTCTATTGCGTGGGAGACACGCTGGAAGTACCATACACGGCAACGGGTAACTTCGCTGGAGACAATCATTTTTTTGTCCAGCTATCGGATGCTGAAGGGTCATTTCAGCACTCTACAGCACTCGGAAATAACGCCGCGCTGATTGGGAGTCTTGGTATTTCTCTCAATGCGGCAGGCACTCACTTTCGAGTTCGCGTCGCTTCGAGTGACCCGTTTGATACCTCATCAAATAACGGACAAGACCTCATCGTTAGTCTATTTCCGTCACCCTCACCATCGGTCATCGTTTATAGAGGTGCCTTCCAGGGCTTAGAAAAGCTCGGTCAGAGTGGCGGTCAAAGCATTGGCACCGTTGGCTTTGTTGGTGACTACATCTCGTTCTTTGATGAGAATGCGAAGTTGGGAGCAAGTGCATATCTTTGGAAATTCGACTCTACAGCAACTCCGTCAATATCGACTGATTCAGCTCCACAAATTATGTTTGCCAAAGACGGAGTTGTTTATGGATCACTAACGACCACAAACCCTTCAGGTTGCAGCAAATCGTTCGACTTTCAATTCGCGGTACTAACGTGTGATCCCACAATCCCCGCAAACAGTATCGTTGTAACGTCTGAGCATACTGGTAGCCAGTATGATGCCGCAGTTTGGGTCAAGGCCGGTGGAACGTATGTCATTACTACTGGAAGTATGAGTTATCTGCGAATTTTCGTCGAGGCGGGTGGTACTCTCAAAACGGGAGATGGAACTTCGGGCGTCTGCTATCTCAAAGATGGCGCATCTATTGCTGGATCATTTTCTCCAGTTGTGCTTCCCCGTGACTATGGCCAAATGAGTGGGGATACATTCTGCTGCCCCTCTCTTGCTTTTGACTATTCTCTGGTCTCCCGCTCTGTTGCTGATGCTCCGTCACTTCCTCCAATCTCAATCCATCAGACTGCCGATCATCTCATCGCTCATGCCGATGGCCAGCCGATTTCGCTTCGCCTTGTAAGCGTGCTCGGTGAGGTCGTGCTCACGCTTAGCGGCGAGCAGGATTTAGATGTCGATCTCTCCTCGCTCCCGGCAGGTGTCTATTTCGCGGAAGTGCGGGCGGGCGGGCGCCGGGAGGTGCGGCGAGTTATCCGGTAACTAAGCTTCCCGCTCAGGAATTTTCGCCGACTCTGGCGCTTCGGCGACTGTCCCTCGTGCCATTGTCTCGGGAGGTGTGGGGAGACTCGGTGTCGTAGGTTGCGCTTGGGGTGCCGGAATCTTCAGCTCGGCGTGGAGCGGCTCGGCGATCTCGCGCATCTTGGCTTCGAAGCCTTGCTTGGCGCCGGTGATGGCTTCGAGCGGCTCCTTCATCACGGTCTTGACCTGAGACTCGATGCTGGACTTTGCATCGTTGAACTTGCGCATGCCCTTGCCTAAGCTCTGGGCAAGCTCCGGTATCTTCTTCGGACCGAAGAAGATCAGAATGACGAGCAAGATGAGCAGAATTTCTCCGCTCCCGACGTTTTCAAACATGGCCTACTTAGGCTTTCGGCGCTTCCGGGGCCTTTGCGGGATCTTCGCCTCCCTGGGTGCCGCGCTTGAACTCATTGATGCCTTTGCCCAGGCCGTGCATCAGTTCGGGGATCTTCTTGCCACCAAAAAAGACCATGATAATGGCCACGATGATGAGCAGTTCGAATGGGCCAATGTTGCGAAACATAATTATCGTTCTCCTACCTTAAATTACTGAACATTCCGAGTGCATGATCGATCATGCACCGTTGGATGATCGATCATCCCTGCTGGATGATCTCTCACCCATACAACACCGGCCAAACTGGCCTTATCACGAGAAGGTTCGTGAGGAAACGCTCACGGTTTCACCGGATACTTGTTGATCCAGTCGTCACCCGATTTGCTGTAGCGGTAGGACTTGATCTTGTGGGAGCGCGGGATGACCCGGGCGGCGGCGACCAGAATAACCAGAACGGCGACGGCGAAGAGCGCAAAGAGCGCGATTTGGAGGATATAGCCGAAATCCATGGGAAAGTGCTAAAGGTGCTAAAGTGCTGAAGTGCTAAAGTGCTCGGTAGTAATGAGCGACCGTTGGAGACTTTGGAAAATCTTGAGTCCGTCCGCGCTGCCTAAGATCGCTTCGCAGGCGCGCTCCGGGTGTGGCATCAGGCCGAGGACGTTGCCTTCCTTGCTGATGATACCGGCGATGTTGTTGCTCGATCCGTTCGGGTTCGCGGAGCGCGTTACGTTGCCTTCAGCGTCCGCATACCGGAAAACGACCTGATTGTTCGCCTCGATGTCCGCAAGGACTTCGTCCGTCGCGATGAAATTGCCTTCGCCGTGAGCAATTGGGATACGCAGCACCTCGCCGTGCGAAAGCTGATTCGTAAATTTGGTATCATCTCGCTCAACGTTCAGATAGACTTCTTTGCAGACGAACTTGAGCGATTCGTTGCGGATGAGCACACCCGGAAGCAATCCTGATTCGCACAGCACCTGAAATCCGTTACAAATACCGAGCACGCTGCCGCCTTCGTTCGCATAGCGGATCACGTCCTTCATTACTGGTGAGAATCGCGCGATGGCGCCGGTGCGCAGGTAGTCGCCATAGGAGAATCCGCCCGGCAGGATGACGAGATCGACATCCTGCCCGATCGAGTCCTCTTTATGCCAGACGAACTCCGTGTCCGGCTCGCCGAGCACATTGCGAACGGCATGCATCGCGTCGTGATCGCAATTCGAGCCGGGGAATACGATGATGCGAGTTCTCATAGATGCGAACCGGGATTACGCTGATTTGAACGGATTACGCGGATTGATTTTTGGATTTTGTATAAGGCTTTCATGCGCTGCCTCGCGAAGCGAGGCCATAAGAACAGATCTTCGTGAATCTCGAACTTCATTGAAATCTAATCCTAAAAATCAATCCGCGTAATCCCCCTTAATCAGCGTAATCCGGGTTCTGTTTTTACTTGAATGACCGAGAACGATTCCATGATCGGATTCGCAAGCAGCTTTCCGCTCGCTTGCTCGGCAATAGAACGGGCTTCGTCAGGGTTGGCGGCATCGACGCTGAGGCGAATGAGTTTTCCGACGCGGGTATTCTCGATCTCGCGAAAGCCGAGCGAGCCCAAAGCGTGCTCGATCGCCTTGCCCTGCGGGTCGAGGATCGCTTCCTTGCGTTCGATGGCGATGTAAACGAAATAGGTCATAGAACCTGGATTACGCTGATTAAGACGGATTACACGGATTGATTTTCAGGATTACGAGTTTGGCACCCTTTACGTTGAACGCATGAAAAAGTTTGGGCTGGAAGGATTGCGAAGGAAAATCCGATAAATCAATCCGTGTAATCCCGGTTCAAACCTATATTCCGAATGTCGATTTCTCCTCACGCTCCAATTCCTCCACATCGAGCAGCGCTGCGGTCTTTTTCTCTCGTAGCAGGCGCGCGGTGCGCTCATAGCCAGAGCGAACGAGGCCGTGTAGTACGAAAAGAACAAACAGCGGGAAGATCGCGCTCCCCTTCGTTGCGGCTGCGAGAACAATACCGACAAAGTAAATGCCGAACTTGAGCGGGTGTGACTTGATCCACCGCGGCGAGGGCTTCGGGATGGTGTCGTACTTCACGGTACTGACCATCAGGAGCGACGCGCCGATCGTCACGACGAACATCCAAGTATCGCCGAGCCGCTCGGCAACCGGCAGCGTAAGATAGTGGAAGGTGATGTACGAGATGATGAGAATGGCGGCCGAGGGAATCGGCAATCCGCGGAAGTAATCTTTGTCGAAGCCAACGAGCTGGACGTTAAACCGGGCCAGCCGGATGGCGCCTGTGATCGCCGGCAGCGCGGCGAGAAGAAGTCCGGTACCGGGATATTGAAAGAAGAACGCTTTGTAAAGGATCGCGCTCGGCGCGACGCCGAACGTCACGAGGTCACACAGCGAATCGAGCTCGACGCCAAACTCGCTCGATGCGTGGACCAGTCGCGCCATCATGCCGTCCAACATATCGAAGACGCCGCCGAGCACAACGAACCAGCCCGCCGCGACGAAATTCGAATCGACCAGCGCCGCCTTGATCGCAATGAAGCCACAGAACAAATTCATCACCGTGAAGAGGCTCGGGATCACCGAGCGGACGCGGAGTTGACTGCGGGCGGGATTCATGCGTTGCACTACGGATATTCCGCGAGTACCGTTTCCCCCGCTTTGACGACATCGCCGATTTTCGAGATAAGCTTCGTCTCCGGCGGCAGGTAAATATCAACACGAGAGCCGAATTTGATCATGCCGAAGCGCTCGCCAGCTTTCAGCGAATCGCCCACCTTCAGTGGGCACACAATCCGCCGCGCGATGTAACCGGCAACCTGCGCGAAAAGGAGATGGTGGCTTCCAGATGCCATTCCAATCATCGCGCGCTCGTTCCGGTGCACCGCCTCGGAATCACTCGCGACCAGAAACTCGCCTTTCACATGCCGGACATACTCGACACGCCCCGAAATCGGCGCGCGGTTCACGTGGACATCCAGCGGCGACATGAAGATGGAGACGAGTGTGGCCGGACCTTTCAGATACTCCTGCTCATCGACTTGCTTTACCAGGACGATCTTCCCATCGGCGGGAGATACAATGAGATTTTCGAGCGGACGGCCGTTCGCGGCGATTGTCCGGTCGGGATCGCGAAAGAAATTGAGTGAGAAGCCGGTCAGGAACACCGCGACCACGATCAGCACATAGCGCAGCCACGGCTCATCCGTCCATATTGCAAGCAGGACGAGCACAATCACGATCGCGAGGATCGCAAGTAGAACATCTGTGCCGTATCGGGTCAGGTGCATGTATGCTTAACACCCATTGTTAGAAAAAAGGCACACTCCGCTCGCGAATTGAAAGGGAATTCTGAGGGTTCCACTCTCATGGCTATGCGATTTCGAAGACGAATCAGCATCCTCCCCGGCGTTCACCTGAACATCAGTAAGTCTGGCATCAGCACGAGCGTGGGCGTGAGCGGCGCGAGCGTGACGCTCGGAAAGCGGGGCACCTACGTGAATGCCGGACTACCAGGGACGGGAATATCGTGGCGGCAGAAAGTCCCAACCAATACCGCCAGCACTTCAGGCGTTGCACCCACAGCCACAGCGCCGGCCGTTTCGGCACCCTCCGTTGAACACGTGAAGACGCATCATCTTCATTGGTGGAAGATCTTGGTATTCATTGCCACAATGATTGCTGCCGGTGCCACGAAAGATAACGCGATCATCGGCATCTTCTGGTTTGCGTGGTTCGGGTACTGGCTGTTCCTATTTTTGCGCCTGATCGTTCGAGTTATGAAGTCTAAAGGTGCCCCCGGAGAAACCCAGAGCACCACTTCTTAAAACTCCGCCTTCACTCCTCCTCCCGCGCCGCGGACTTTCCACCACGCAATGTCATAGCCAGGGCGATACGAATTCCATGACACATTATCGAAGCGGTCAACCCATGCCGCCAGATTGAGCGGCTCCCAGAGGAAGAGATTAGCCTGATCGTCGTAGAAGATCTTTTGCAATTCCTTTTGCAACGCGAGACGCTTGACATCGTCGAACTCCCCTCGAATCTGTTCCATGATCCGGTCCGCTTTCGGGTTGTCGTAGCTGTCGTAGTTCGAGCCGCGATTGCGCGCCTGCGATGAGTGATAAAGCTGATAGCTATCGGCTTCGAACGGATCGTTGATCCAGCCGCCGATGTGCGCATCGAGATGGTGATCGCGCAGCCGGTCGATATAGACGCTCCAGTCGAGCGTCGTCACTTCGGCCTCGATACCGATCTTGCGCAACTCCTCGGAGAAGATGAGCAGCACCTTTTTGCGCAGATCGTTGCCTGAGTTCGTCGTGAAGGTAAACTTGAACTGCACGCGCTTACCGTTAATCATTTTGTCGCGAATGCCATCGCCATCGTGATCCTTCCAGTCAAGCGAGTCGAGAATCTGTTCGGCGCGCTTCGGATCGTATGGGATGATCGGCAAGTCGTGGTTGTACTCGGGATGGGTCGATGTGCAGGGTGATTCGGTCATCGTTGCGCTCCCACGTAGGAGCTTGTCGATGATCATTTTTCGGTCGATCATGTAAGCCATCGCCCACCGGACTGCCGGATCGTGGAAGAGCGGACTGCGATTGTTGAACCCGACATAAGAAAACGCGCCGAGCGGAAACGACACGCGTGCGAGGCCAGTATTGACAGTGTCGATCTCTTTCCAGAACTGCGCGGGGATCGTGCCGATGACATCAATATTACGCGCCTTGAGTGCCGTGATCGCGCCGGGAAAATCGAGAATCGTTTTGTAAAGCAGCGTGTCGGGATTCGCTTCGCCCATCGAACCCCAATGGTTCACATAATTCGGATTGCGCTGGAGCCTCACATACTGCTGCGTGACCCACGCATCGAGCTTGTATGGCCCGCTGCCCTGAATGAACTCCGGCAGCCGCTGCCGATCGGCTGCGGCGAACCAATCGGCGAATTCGCTCATCGCCGGATTCTTGTGCTTCGAGAGCATGACGCTATCGATCACGGTGTTGCCGGAGCTTTCGACAATCGCGGCGATGTCGTCCCAGGAATACTTATCCGTAAAACCGTTCGGATCGAGAATGTGCCTCGGGACGATGTAGAGCACATCGCCAAACGTGGCCTGCATTGCGAGCACATACGATTTCCAGAATTTAAACCGCACCCGGTAGGGGTCGCCATCGATCAGCTCCGCGCTGTGGATGGCATCAACATACACGCGCTTCTGCGCCGAGAGTACGTTGAACGGATTCTTCAGCGCCTTCAGGCTAAAGATCACGTCCGCGCCAGTGAGCGGCTTGCCATCGGCCCACTTGACGTCCTTGCGCAGCGTGAAGTCATATTGCAGGTGATCGGCCGAAACGGTCGGCATCGAGTCAGCCAGAATCGGCACGGTGTACTTCATCGTCTTCACGTCGATTCCGATGAGCCGCTGGTACATCTGCTCCTCAATGTAGGTCGAACTCGCGTCGGTCGAGTTCAGTGGGTTGAGTCCTTGACAATCCGCAAGCTCCCACTCGATGATGCGGTTGCTCTGCGAGGCCGGTTGGTTCGAGGAATGGCCGCAACCCAACATGAAAAGAAGGATGAGGGATAACGGGAAAAGGATGAAGGATGAGGGATGAAGGATGAAACGGCGGAGGCTTTGATGTTTTTTCATAATACAAAAGTACGAAGAGAAATGGAATCTTCCTTCATCCTTCATCCTTCATCCCTCAACCTTTTGAAACAATGACGGTAGTTATCATTCCCGCCCGCTACGCCTCCACGCGGTTGCCCGCTAAGCCGCTTGCAATCATCGCCGGTATGACGATGATCGAGCGCGTCTATCGGCAGGCCAGGCTTGCTGATGGCGTGGATGCCGTTTATGTCGCGACCGATCATCCGGCGATTGCGGCGGAAGTCGAGTGCTTCGGCGGCCATGCCATCATGACATCGCCCGACTGCCCCTCGGGCACCGACCGCGTGTTCGAGGCAGCCGAGAAGCTGGGACTCATCGAGGCGACGGTCATCAACGTGCAAGGCGATGAGCCGCTGATCGACCCAAACGTGATCACTGCACTCGCTCGCGCCATGCAGGAAGACCCGTCGATTCAAGTCGCGACGCCGATCTCGCCACTCACGAAGGAGGAAGAGCTTACAAATCCGAATGTCGTGACGGTGGTGCGAACCGCGAAAGGCGACGCGCTCTACTTTTCGCGAACCGCGATTCCATATCATCGGGACACGCCAACGACCAGCTACTTCAAGCACATCGGTGTCTATGCCTACCGGATGGACGCGCTCCGCCGGTTCGTCGAACTTGGCGAAAGCCATCTGGAGCGCACCGAACGGCTCGAACAGCTTCGTATTCTCGAAGCGGGTATTCCGATCCGCTGCGTGGAAGTGGAGTATGAGTCAATCGCGGTGGATAGCCCCGAAGATATTTTGAAAGTCGAGCAAGCTCTCTCCCGTCCTGCTTGATTCATCCTTCATCCCTCATCCTTCATCCTTTGACGAAAGATCAAGCCCGCCGCGAATTCCCGCACACCTGGAGCGACATGGTGTATCTGAACCATGCCGCTGTCGCGCCGCTGAGTTTCCGAGTGCGCGACGCCGTCGATCGCTATCAGACGCGACGCGCGCTCAAAGGCATCGAGCCGTATCCGTGGATACTCAAGACCGTTCAGGAAACGCGCGAGATGCTTGCAAACATGATCAGCGCGCGCGCGGATCAGATCGCCTTCGTGCTGAATACGAGCGATGGCCTTAATATCATCGCACAGGGACTCGACTGGCAGCCCGGGGACCGCGTGCTTCTGAACGATCTCGAATTCCCGGCAAATGTCTATCCGTTTTTGAATCTCCGACGGCGCGGAGTGGAAGTGGATGTGGTTTCTTTAGTGGACATTATGGACCAGATGGACGTAGTGGACGCTATCGCAAAGCAGATTACTGATCGAACGAAGCTGGTGTCCATTAGTCACGTTCAATTTCTAACTGGGGCGAAAGCCAACCTCGCTGCAATTGGAAAGTTCTGCCGCGAGCGAGATATTCTCTTTGCTGTCGATGCGATTCAATCGCTGCCGCACACGGCACTCGATGTCGAGCGCGATTGCGTGGACTTCCTCGCGTGCGGCTCGCATAAGTGGATGATGTCGGATATGGGAGCGGCGTTCGTCTATGTTGGAGATCGTGCGCTCGCGCGCATCCAGCAAGCTTCACTCGGCTGGACGAGCATCGAGAACTCGTTCGACTTCTCTCTGCGTCCCGATGAGTTGCGCGCCGGCGCGGCACGGTTCGAAAACGGCACGATGAACTTCGCTGGCATCACCGCGCTGCGTGCTTCGCTTAATTTCTTCTTTGAGTTTGGGCTCAGGGAAATGGAGCGCGCCGTGCTGGACCTCACCGGCTATCTCATCGACCGATTGGAACAGCGCGGCGTGGAAGTTGTCACGCCAAAGCCGGAGAGCGAACGCTCGGGCATTGTCTCGTTCAATTTTCCGGATGCGCAGAAGGTCTTCGAGCGATTGCAATCCCGGAACATTCTCATCTCGATCCGCCAGGGCCGATTGCGCGTCTCGCCCCATTTTTACAATACTGAGGAGGAGATGAGGAAGCTGATGGTGGGGCTATTTGAGTGAGTGTACTATTTATTTTATGAGTGCTCTACCGTTGCTATCCAACATCTTGTTTCGCGCAACATTAATTAGGTCTATAACCCACCATATTCCGAGACCTCCACCCGTGAATATCTTAAGAATACCAAGCCCTACATAACCGAGGTAGAGTCGCTCAAGGCCAAAGATCGAGAGGATGAGTGCCACTGTCCATGATTTTTCAGAAAATCCCTGCTCTTCCTTGCCGTCGTAGCCCATTTTAAGGATTCTATCCTTTTGCGTTGAGAACTCAGATTCGGTTAGGACTCCTGAGTTTTTTAGTTCGTGGAGCTTTTGAAGCTCCCCTGCTTTATCTATTGCCATAATTCTTTCTAACGTTATGTGAATACGATATAAATATCGCTTTACAAATGTCGCGATATTTTACTACAAAGATACATAACTTTGTGGGGCTATGTCATCAATTCGACGAATTGTGGGATCGAACGTGCGTGCGGTCCGCAAGAGCAAGGGATGGAGTCAAGAGAAGCTGGCGATTCGAGCGAAGCTTTCTTCCGACTATGTCGGTAGATTGGAACGAGGTGAAGTAAATATCGGCATAGATGCTCTTGCGAGGATAGCCAAGTGCCTCGAAGTCCCTTTCGAGGCTCTCTCAAAAAGTCAAGCGTAGATCATCGCCTCGAACGTAGTCTCACCCCATCCGCTGCCGCTTGTGCAGGTATTCGAGCAGGGCGCGGTCGAAGGGCGTGGTGGTTTCGAGCAGCAGGTAGTCGATGCCTTCCGAGAGGAGTGAGTCCTTCAGGTTTGTGAGATACTCGCTCACCGATTTCTGGTAGCTCGCTTGCAATTGATACGGCTGCGTGCGGATTTGCTGGCCGGTCTCAAGATCAACGATGGTCGCGTCAGCGCTGTGCAGTTCGAGCGTCCGCTCGGCGGGATCGAGCACCTGAAATGCGATGACTTCGTGTCCGGCGTGCTGCATGAGGCTAAGCGGCAGCTTGATCTCATCCGGGTCGTCCAAGAAATCACTGATAACGATGACGAGTCCGCGGCGTGTAAGCCTCTCGGCCACACGCCGGAGCGCTGACTGTGTGCGCGTGGCGTGCGATGGCTCCGTGGTTTGCAGCTTGCGCAGCATCTCGCGCAGATAACTTTGCTTGAGGCGCGCCGGCATGAAGACACGCAGCTCTTCATCGAACAAACCCAGCCCCACGGCGTCCTGCTGCCGCATGAGCAGGTAGGCCAGCGCTGCCGCGAGCATCGTCGCATACTTGTATTTGGTGATGCGCTTTGGGTCGCTCGTGTAGTTCATCGAGCGCGAGGCATCGACGATAATGTGCGCCTTGAGGTTCGTCTCTTCCTCGAACTGCTTGATGTAGTGCCGGTCGGTGCGGCCAAAGAGCTTCCAGTCGATATTGCGGATGGCATCGCCAGGCAGGTAGGGCCGGTGCTCGGCAAACTCGACCGAGAACCCGTGATACGGCGATTTGTGGAGCCCCGTGATGAAGCCCTCGACCACATATCGCGCGATAAGCTCCATCGAGCCCAGGCTGCGCGCGATCTCCGGACGAAGATAGTCGGTGAGTTCTTCAGCCATGGTTAGAGTTGGTCGGGGTTAATGGCATTAACCCGTTACCGCCGCCACTTTTTCCAGAGGGTTAATGCCATTAACCCCTACGCCATTCGATATTACGAGATTCGCTGGAAGAATCTCCTTCATTGCAACAATAGCACGTTCGTTCTCTGCCTGCGTGCCGATCGAGATGCGCACACAGTCCGGCAGCCCGAAGCCCCCGAGCCAACGTGTGATGATACCGTGCCGCTCCATTTCATCCGTGAACTGCTTGGCATCTTGCTCCGCCAGAAACGGCAGGCAGAAGAAATTCGCGGCGGTCTCGATATATGGTATACCCATTCCTTCGAATGACTTCTTGAGATATTCTTTGCCGGCACGATTCGTCGCGATGGTGTGGGCGAGGAATTCGTCATCATCGAGCGCGGCAATGCCGGCGGCCTGCGCGAGTGTTCCAGGCTCGAACGGAAGCTTCACTTTCAGCATCGGCTCGATCAACTCGCGTGGCCCACTGCCAAAGCCAATGCGGATGCCAGCAAGCCCATGCGACTTGGAGAATGTCCTGAGCGTCACGACGTTCGCGCGAATATCGGTCAGCAGCGAGTAGAAGTCTGGCACGTCCAGTGCGAAATCATAATACGCTTCGTCGTGCAGGATGATGACATTCGGCGGCACCTTCTCGTAAAACGATTCAAATGCCTCGCGGCCAATCGTGCTGCCGGTCGGATTGTTCGGGTTGGCGATATAGATCAGCTTTGTTTTCGGCGTGATACGATCGGCCATCGCGTCGAGATCGTAGGCAAAGTCCTTCATCGGCGCAAGGACGAGATTCAGTCCCGCGGCATGTGCCAGCACATAAAATCCGCCGAAGGAACCCGCACTCGTCAGGGCCTCATCGCTGGGCGAAAAGAAGGTGCGCATGAAGGTCGTCATCACGCCCTCGCTGCCGCTGCCCGCAATGAGCTGATCGACCGACAGCCCAACTTTCTTCGCAATCGCTTCACGAAGGGACTTGCCGCCGTTCGGATAGAGATGGATTTCCGGTATTGCGCGCCTAACGGCTTCCATCGCCTTCGGGGACGGCCCAAGCGGGTTCTCGTTGGAGGCGAGCTTGATCACGTCGGTCAGGCCATACTCGGCCATGACCTCGGCGATGGGTTTTCCGGGCTTGTAAGGCTTCAGCGAGGCGATATGTGGTGGCAGATGAATCTTCATAGTCTGGTTGCGCGTAGCGTATTTTGGAGGTCAGGAGTGAACGAGTGACACGGCGGGAGTCGTTTCCGTGAAGTTGAGTCTCAGCAATGAGAACGGCTCCAGGATTGTTAACGACTCCATGCTTCCAGAATTGCTCGCCCACATCGATGCGCTTCAGAAGGAGATCGACTCCCTCCGTCCGCTTGACCCTGATACTTTGGGTCGCATCGAGCAGCGCTTCCGCATCGACTGGAATTACCATAGTAACCATATCGAGGGTAATTCCTACGATTACGGCGAGACGAAGGCATTTCTGTTACATGGACTAACTGCTGGCGGCAAGCCGCTCCGCGATTCGCTCGAAATCAAGGGACACAACGAAGCAATTCTCGGACTCGAAGACTTAATCCATAGCAACACTCCACTCACCGAGCATACGATTCGAGAGATTCACAAGCAAATCCTTGGAGGCGAACCCTACACGATTCACACCGAGACAACGGACGGCCACCAGACGACGAAGACGGTAATTCCTGGTCGTTATAAACAGGAGCCAAATCATGTCCGCACCGCGACGGGTGAAGTATTCTACTTTGCCGAACCAATTGAGGTGCCTGCAAAGATGCAGGAGTTAATTGAGTGGTACCGGCGGGAAGAAGACAAGAAAGAATTGCACCCTGTCGTTCTTGCGGTGGCCTTCCATTACCGCTTCGTTCGCATTCACCCTTTCGATGATGGCAACGGTCGAGTTGCGCGAATTTTGATGAATCTCGTTTTGATGAAACATGGATTTCCCGTCGTCATCATTCGGACGGAGGATAAGGAAAATTACTATCGCGCGCTTCGCCAAGCAGATGGTGGAGACTCGGATCCATTCGCGTCCTATATTGCAAAGCAAGTAATTACCTCGCAGGAATTGTGGCTTCGCGGAGCGCGCGGCGAACCGCTCGAAGATATTGACAAAGAGATAACGATCCTGAAAGCGCGGGCAAATCGGAAGCTCTCTTGATCTACCTCGACAACAGCGCTTCGACCTCCATGCTACCCGAAGTCCGGGCGGCGATGGAGCCGTATTTCGCCGGCGAGTACGGCAACGCGTCGAGCGTACACCAATTGGGAAGGAGCGCGCGCACGGCAATCGAGGAAGCGAGAGAGACGGTCGCGCGAGTAATAGGTGCCGAGCCGCGCGAGATCATCTTCACCTCCGGCGGGACGGAATCCAATAACACCGCGATCAAAGGGGCACTGTTTGCGCACTATGCGGAGCATTTTGCCGGGAAGATCTGGCAAGATATGGGAATTGTCTCCAGCGAAGTTGAACATGATTCCGTGCTCGGGCCGATCCAATGGATGTCGAAGATTGGAGCGAAGCCCAATTTCGTGAAGACTGATGAGTTCGGAGGTGTTTCTGTTGAAGCTGTGGCCGAAGCATTAGCTCCGGAGACTGCCATCGTTTCACTGATGATGGTGAACAATGAAACGGGCGCGATCAGTCCGATCGGACCGATCAGTCAGATGATCCGCGAAAGATCGCACGCAGTCTTCCACGCCGATGCCGTTCAGTCGCTGGGCAAGCTGCCAATCGATGTGCGAGAGTTGGGAGTCGATATGCTCACGCTCAGCGCGCACAAGATTCACGGACCAAAGGGGATTGGCGCGCTCTTCGTGCGGTCAGGCGTGAAGCTCGAACAGTTGCACCATGGTGGCTCGCAAGAGCGCAACCGGCGCGGTGGGACTGAGGCCGTCGCGCTTGCGGTCGGATTTGCCGAGGCGGTGCGGCACATGCAAGGACATACACATCACTTCCGCTCGCTCAGACAATATCTGCTCGAACGATTCGCCCGAATTCCAGAAGTCCTTTTGAACTCAGCCAACGACGAGCATTCCGTTGACACAATCGTCAACTTTACGTTTGTCCCGGAAGTCCGCGCGCGTTTGGATGCTGATACTTTGATCATACGGTTCGATATGGAGGGCATCGCCGTCTCGAATGGCGCGGCATGTACCTCCGGCAGTCAGCAGCCGTCGCATGTGTTGCTTGCGCTTGGCAAGGGCAGCGATGTTGCGAGCAAGTCGGTGCGTGTATCCTTCTCGCGGTTCAATACAACGGCCGATATCGACCGGCTGCTTGAAGTGATCGGGAAAGTGCTAAGTGCTGAGTAGCTCTCGCAATGCAATCCCATATCGCAGCCCCTGTGTGCTGACGGTAACTTCCTCGGCACCAAGTAGGTCCATCACCTCAGCAAGGATGAGCGTACCGGCCGGCAGAATATCGGCACGGGCTTTGTTGACTGCGGGGAATTGAATGAGGAGTATTTTGGTATCAATGCGGAAGAGCAGTTCGAGCATTTGTTCGATCTCATCGCGATACAGAATGTCTCCATGCACCGTGTTCGCATCGAAGATCTTCAGTCCCTGATGCATTGCGGAGAGTGTTGTCGGCGTGCCGGCGACGGCGACAAGCGCGGCAGAGCGTGGCAGATCGAGCGTGATACTGCGTAACGATTCTCGAACGACCATCGTCGCAGTTTCTCGCGCTTCCTTCGTAATCGGATTTGTAGCGAAGCAGCGCTCCGTCACTCGGACGGCGCCGATATTGACACTCTTGCCTTCCTCGAATACCTCACCGGTGCCAATCGAGACTTCCGTGCTGCCACCACCGATGTCCACAACTCCGATTTTTCCGGTCAACTTCATCCCAGCAATGGCTCCGCGATAAGTCCAGCGTGCTTCATCCGCGCCGCTCAGGATTTCGATCTCGATTCCAGTGTCTTGCTTCGTGCGACGAATGATCTCATCGCGATTTGTTGCATCGCGCATCGCGCTCGTGGCAACGGCAACGACTCGATCACAACCGAATTCTGCAATCGCTTTCTGGTGCTCGCGAAGCACAGCCAGGAACCGCTCGTATGCAGCCTCACTGATGCGTCCAGTGCGATCGACTCCCTCACCAAGCCTTGCGATGGCATGATGGTCGGCCAGGAATCGCAGCCCGCCACCCTGTTGCTCCGCGATGAGGAGGAGAACCGTGTTCGTACCAATATCGAAGACTGCTGTTCGCAATGAGGATTTAGGAATGGGGAGTGAGGAATGTCAAACACGCCCACTCATTCTCCACCGATTTAGAAATCCATTCAAAACCAGCGTGCTCATACGCTTCCCGAACTTCTTCAGCGTCGTAGGTCAAGAGACCGGAGAGGATCAGATTTGCTTCGTCCGAAGCGTGCCTCCGAATTGCTGGTGCAAGCTCGAGCAAAACATTCCGGTGAATGTTGGCGAGAATAATATCAAACGCTTCGCTCTCGCGAACAGCTTCTTGCAGCGTGCCGGCGCGAATTTCGAACTGTTCAGGCAAAAGATGATTGAGTGTGCGGTTCTCCTCGGCATTCGCGATGGACCAGGAGTCTGTATCAACGCCAACGGCATGTTCCGCTCCGCATTGCAGCGCGTAAATTGCCAGCACGCCGGTACCGGTGCCGAGATCGAGCACGGT
>JADGPZ010000008.1 GCA_017882165.1 Candidatus Kapaibacterium sp. | reverse complement strand
CGAAAATCAAAATGCTTTGCGCTGTCTAAATGAAGTGGCGAATACCGGCTGGAATCGAGATAGTTCATGAAGCACAAACGCATCTGCACTCCGCGAGCACGTTTTTTCCAGCAATCTGTTTTGCACGCGTGCTTCTTAAACCTTCGAAGATTGTGCTCGCACAGACCTCCTCCGTTCTCGGGGATGTCGGGAAGAATGTCGCCCGGCACGTGGAGCTTTGCCAGCGCGCGATCGGCGAGAAGGCGGACGCGATTATTTTTCCGGAGCTATCGCTTTCGGGATACACCGTTCGGGATCTGAACTTCGATCTGGCTTTGAATTTGGGTGTGGGCGCCAGAGTTGGCGCCCACCACGCGGGCGCACAGCACGCGGTGCTGGGTCCGTTGCTGGAGCTATCGAAGCAGATAACGATTATCTGCGGGGCGGTCGAGGAAGATGAGCGAGGGGCGGTCTATAACTCGGCGCTACTGATCGAGAATGGCGAGGTGCGGCACACGCACCGGAAGGTCTATCCGCCGACGTACGGCATGTTCGAGGAAGGCCGGTATTTCCGGAGTGGTGTCGAGGCCGTGGGATTCGATTCCACACGTTTGGGTCGCATCGGTCTGCTCGTCTGCGAAGACCTCTGGCATCCGGCGCTGCCGTATGTCGAAGCGCTCGACGACGCGCAGCTTATCATCGCAATCGCTGCCAGCCCGACACGACTCGATACCGGCGAAGCAGCACAAGCCACGAAAGAGCCGGAGAACTACACGATCAATCGCGAGCACCACGCGGCGTATGCTCGGCTTTTCAGCATTTTCGTCGTCTTCGTGAACCGCGTTGGTGTCGAGGATGGCGTGAATTTTTGGGGCGGTTCGGAAGTGGTTGCGCCGAGCGGCGAGACGATCGCGCGGGCGAAATTCTTCGAGGAAGACTTCGTCGTTTGCCAGATCGATCCGGAGCAAGTTCGGCAATCAAGGCAATTATCGCGTCATTTCCTCGACGACAGCCCGCTCCTGAGCAGGCATTTAATCGAAAAACTTATGGAAAGAAAGTAGAACGATCGTTGTTAACGCGCCCGAAACAATGCCCCCCGGCCTCCTAAATACGGTGGGGAAGACTTAACGAAGCTGATCTCATGGCAACAGTAACAGACACACCCTCGAAAACCAGCACGAACGGGCAGCACACGAACGGTGCCGACCGGCCCAATAGCATTCCTTCCGTGTATAAGGAGCCGGCCCCGATCGTCGATAGAGACAATCCGCTCGAAAGCATGATGCAGCGATTCGACCGCGCTGCGGAAATCCTGAAGCTCGAGCCGGGTATTTACCAGTACCTCAAGACCCCGGTCAAATCGGTGATCGTCTCGATCCCGATCCAGATGGACGATGGCTCCGTGCAGGTCTTCGAAGGCTACCGCGTCATTCACAATGACATTCTCGGACCGAGCAAGGGCGGCATTCGCTATGCGCCCGATGTGAACTTAGATGAAGTCAAGGCGCTCGCCGCGTGGATGACGTGGAAGTGCGCGGTCGTCGATATTCCGTTTGGCGGCGCAAAGGGCGGCGTGTGCTGCGATCCGCGCACGCTCACGATGGCGCAGATCGAGAAGATCACCCGCCGCTACACAGCCAACATGCTCGATGTGTTCGGACCCGACCGGGACATCCCCGCGCCGGACGTGAACACGAACGAGCAGATCATGGCGTGGATCCTCGACACGTATTCCATGCACGTGAAGCGCACGGAGCCCGGTGTGGTAACGGGCAAGCCGATCGTGCTCGGTGGCAGCCTCGGACGCCGCGAGGCAACTGGACGTGGCGTGATGCACTCTGCACTGCGCGCGATGGAAAAGATTGGCATCAATCCGAAGCAAGCGACGGTCGCGGTCGAAGGATTTGGCAATGTCGGCTCGATCTCCGCCGAACTGCTCGCCGAGCAAGGCGCGAAGATCGTTGGCATTTCCGATATCAGTGGCGCTTATCATAACGATGGCGGCATCGATATCCAGAAGGCGATCGCGTGGGTCGAGAGCCACGGGCACCTGCTCGAAGGCTTCCCCGATGCAGAGCGGATCACGAACGAGCAGCTTCTGACGCTCGATTGCGACGTGCTCGTTCCGGCGGCGCGTGAGGACCGCATTACGAAGCGCAACGCACACAACATTCAGGCGAAGCTCATCGTCGAAGGCGCGAACGGCCCAACGACGGCCGGTGCCGATCCAATTCTCGAATCGAAGGGCATTCTCGTCGTACCGGATATTCTCGCGAATGCCGGCGGCGTGACCGTCAGCTATTTCGAGTGGGTTCAGAACCGCGGCGGATACCATTGGACACTCGACGTGGTCAACGAACGTCTCGCGACGGCGATGAACTCTGCCTTCGATCGGGTCTATGCGGCCTCGTTGCAGTACAAGGTCTCGCTAAGGCTCGCATCGTATATCCTTGCCATTGACAAGGTGGCAAAGACGCTGCGCCTTCGCGGCATCTACGGGTAATCGTTTGCGAATCGCTGCGATCATCATTGTTTTGTTGTTCGAAGCCGCCTGGCCACAGGCGGCTTCGTCACAGCTAAGTCATGCTGATAGTGTTTTGGCACGGGCGCTCGCGACGCTCATACAGCCGGTGGACAACGGGCAAGTGATGCTCGCCGGTGACTCCAGCCTTCGGCCACTGCTTGAAGCCGTGCCAAAACCTGTTGGAAATTCTCCAGCGATCTTCCACATCGAGAAGATGACTGCTACGATTCCGGGACATACTGCTTCGACGAACCTGAGCGTTACTGTGCAAGGGAATCTGATTCGATCCGGCAGCTCCGTCGCGCTTTGGAGATCGCTGTGGGGCAGCTTCGACCTTACCCTTTCGTCGGCAGAATTGAACGCAATTGAATCCAATCACGATCCTTTCGTACACGCTCTGGAGGAAACGAAACAGACCTTCTGGTCGCGAACACTGGAGCCTGCGCTCGTCGTCATTGGCGCAGCCGTAATCGTTGCACTCTTCTTTCTGGTCCGGGGTTAGCGGATGATCGCTCATCCGAGCCACTCTATTAAAAGCCTTTGAAATATACGCGCAATCTACCTCTTTCTATTCTTGCCGCCGGTCTGCTCGTCCTGGCCGCATGGGGCTGCGGATCGAGCAGCGACCAAATGGCGAAAACAACGCCACTCGGCAACGCGGAAAAGCTCTTCGCCGATGGCAAAGCGGCCTACGCGAAGCAGGACTGGCTTGAGGCGATTCGACTCTTCGAGGAGGTCCGAGTCCAGTCCCCCGCCTCGACGATCGCTGCGGAAGCGACCTATCTCGAAGCGATGGCCCGATTCAGCTCGGACATGTTCAGCAGTGCGGCGCTCGACTTCCATGCCGTCCGGCGCAACTATCCGAACTCACCGTTCGCTTCGCGCGCGCAATACATGGCCGGCGAGAGTTATTATCAGATTTCGCCGCGACCAGAGTTGGATCAGGCTTACACAACGCTTGCGCTCAGCGAATTTCAGATTTTTCTCCGCGATTACACCAACGCCGCGCCCGCCCTGCTGGACAGCGCGCAAAAGCGCATCGTCGAAATCCGCACCAAGCTTGCCGAAAAGTTTTTTCTTTCCGGGCAGCTCTACGACAAACTCGAAGATCCGAAGTCCGCGCTCGTCTATTACAACCGCGTGCTCGACTCCTACTACGATACCCCCTTGGCGCCGGAATCGGAATTGCGTGTTGCGGAGCTCCAATTCGATCGAAAGAAAATGAATGACGCGCGGCAAGCGCTCGATGCATTCGACGCAAAGTACTTGAAGGATGCCACCACCGATGAGCGCCAGCGCGCACTCCACCTGAGATCCAAACTGCCGAACCCATGAGCCGCTCTCAATCCATGACGCCCAAATCGCCATTAGCGGCTAAGGCACCCACAGCTTCTCACCTCGAGATGACAGAGGTCGTCCTGCCGAACGATACCAACCAACTTGGCAACCTGCTCGGCGGTCGGCTGATGCACTGGGTCGATATTGCGGCCGCGCTCAGCGCCCAGCGGCACAGCGGTCGCATTTGTGTTACGGCCAGCATCGATGAGATGAGTTTTCTGGGACCGGTCAAGCTTGGCCAGGTCGTCCGGTTGCGCGCGAGTGTGAATCGGGCATTCCGCACTTCGATGGAAGTCGGCGTCCATGTCATCGTCGAAGATTTTCGCACCGGGGACACGCGGCACGTCAGCTCGGCGTATCTGACTTTTGTTGCGATCGACGAAATTGGCCACAGCGTTCCGGTGCCTCCGGTCGCACCCGAAACCGACCAGGAGAAGCGCCGCTTCGCGGATGCGCAGGACCGCCGTGAGAAGCGGTTGGATACGCGCAAGAAGCTCGTGGAGCGCGAGCGGCGTGAACACGAATCCGAGCACGCTGGTGAATAACCTTCGCATTGTCGCCTCCGGCGTTGTGAAGCGATACACAGCACGCCCGGTCATGAAGCCGGTCTCGTTCGAAGCACACGCCGGAGAGATTATCGCAATCACGGGAGCGAACGGCGCGGGCAAGTCAACGCTGCTCAAGATCATCGCCGGAGTTCTTTCCCCAACGAAGGGATCGTGCGAGTGGAGAAGGCACCTCGACCACATGGTCATGGTCAAGCGTAAGACCGTTCTACCAATGCGGAAGGAACCGGCCAGTGGGCGCAATGCGAATGGGTCGATCAGCCAGAGCACTGGCGACGATCGGGTTCACGAGATGCGCGATAACATAGTGCTCGATCATGATGGCATCCGCAAGATTCAGGGGTTCGCTGCGCCTTATCTTGAGTTGTACGGCGAGTTAACAGCGATCGAGCATGTTGAACTCGTCGCCGACCTGAAAGGATTTCACATGGGGAAGGGAGAGCCCCTGGATCTGCTACTGAGATTTGGTCTTGCCCCTGAGATTGCCAAGAGCGATCGGCCGCTCTCGGCCTACAGCTCTGGCATGAAGCAGCGGGTCCGTTGTGCAATCGGGTTTGCGTGTACGCCGGAGGTTTTTCTCCTCGATGAAATCACCTCGAATCTCGATGACGAAGGGACGAAGAACGTCCTCGGCGAAATTCATTCCGTATCCAATGCCGGAGCGATCGTCTTCCTTGCAACGAATGATTCTCGCGAGCGGGAGATTGCCCACCGAGAAATCCGGCTCGAAGCAGTTTAAGCTGTGCAGTTTACACTCGAACAGAGCGACACGAAGTCCAAAGCGCGAGCCGGACGCATCCAGACTGCGCATGGTGAAGTGCTGACGCCAGCGTTCATGCCTGTCGGAACGTTGGGCACCGTCAAGGCACTCACTGCGCGCGACGTATGGGAAACCGGCGCACGGATGGTCCTCGCAAATGCGTATCATCTTTACCTTCGTCCTGGCACGGAAGTCATTGCCAAAGCTGGTGGCATTCACCGCTTCGCGAATTGGAATGGAAGCGTTCTCACGGACTCAGGCGGCTATCAGGTCTATTCACTCGCCGATCTTCGGAAGACGACCTACGATGGTGTCCACTTCAAAAGCCACCTCGATGGATCGGCGCATTACTTCACTGCGGAGAAAGTGATCGAGATCGAACGGGCGATTGGCGCGGATATTATCATGCCGCTCGACGAGTGTCCGCCCTCAAAGGCCGAGCCGGAGATCATCGCCCAAGCCGTGCGCCGCACCATCGCGTGGGCGCAGCGGAGCATGGAGCATCTTGCGAAGACGAACTGCGATCATGGTTATCCACAATCCCTCTTCCCGATCGTGCAAGGCGGCACGGACCGCACCATGCGCGAAGCGTGCGCGAGCAAACTGATCGAGCTAAGTGCCGACGGCTACGCCATAGGCGGACTCGCCGTCGGTGAACCGAATGAGACGATGTATGAAGTCACCGATTGGATGACGGATATTCTGCCAGTAGAGAAGCCACGCTACCTGATGGGCGTTGGCACGCCGCTCGACTTGCTCGAATCCATCGAGCGCGGTGTCGATATGTTCGATTGCGTACTGCCCACGCGCAACGCGCGGAACGGGCAGCTCTTTACGCGACGGGGTAAACTCAACATGCGTAACTCGAAGTGGAAACAGGACTTCTCCCCCATCGACGAAGAGACCGATAGCTACGCATCACGGAATTTCTCGAAGGCCTATCTCGCCCATCTCTTCAACACCAACGAGATACTTGGACTCATGCTCGCAACGATGCACAATGTTGCATTCTACGAGCAGCTTGTGCGAGAGGCGAGGGAGAGAATCCTGGATGGGTCGTTCAATGAATGGCTTCCGGCGTTCCGGAATCAGTATTCCGCAAGCGATGACAACCCGTAATCAAGCCCGCGGATTCGTCCTCAATGATGCGGGCCAGGTGGTGCTCGTCAAATACGAAGACACGGAGCCGGTGAATCCAGCAGAGCCGGATATTCTGAAGTATTGGGTGCTGCCGGGCGGTGGCATCGAGCCGGGTGAGAGCTACGAGCAGACAGTCGCGCGAGAAGTTCTCGAAGAAACTGGCGTTGAAGTAACTGACGTTGGCCGGCGAATCTATGTTTTAGAGAAAGAGCTGATCTATGCCGGGAGTCTCCACCGGATGCACGCCGAATACTATCTCGCCCGTTGCACGGGGCAGCCGGCTGCCTCCAACTGCGATCCGGATGAAGGAATCGTCGATGTTCGGTGGTGGAACATTGACCAAATCCGAACGTCGGACGAAATCTTCCTGCCCAAAGGCTTCCTCGACCTATTCGAATCGGCGTTGATCGAGAGCGGATTGAGGTGAGCGGCCTCCGGTGAGGCAGGCTTCACGAATGATTCAGCTTCTCTCCTTGTTTTCTTCTATTCTGAAAAATAGCGCCATAACAGCGCCTCTGACACCCGATAACCAAGCATTATGATCAACTTCTTTCACTTGACCGGCATCCATTCGCTTTTGCTCTCACCTCCGGCAGCAGCAGGGCAGGAAACCAACCCGATCATGCAGTTCTTGCCGCTGATCCTCATCGTGGTTGTTTTCTATATGTTTCTGATTCGTCCACAGAAGAAGAAGCAGAAACAACGCGAAGAGCAGATCGCCAAGATCGAAAAGGGCGACAAAGTCGTAACAGCAAGCGGCATTCACGGCACCGTCGCGCAGATCGAGGACAGTACGATTCTCGTGCAGGTTGCCGAGAACGTTAAGATCCGGTTTGAGAAATCGGCCGTGACGAACGTGACGCCGAAGAACGCCGCATAGTGACGAGTAACGGGAATGAGTAACGAGCTACTCACTACTCATCCACTGAACGTATGCTGAACAAGATCGAAGAAGCGATTGCCGAGATTCGCGCGGGACGCGGAGTTATCGTCGTGGATGATGAAGACCGTGAGAACGAGGGCGATTTTATCGCTGCCGCCGAGGCGGTAACGCCAGAAATGATCGCGTTCATGCTGCGGCGCACGAGCGGGATCATCTGCGCCCCGCTGACCGAGGCGCGCGCCGCCGAACTCGATCTTCCGATGATGGTGGAGAATAACACCGCGCGGCATGGCACGCCGTTTACCGTCAGCATCGATTATTTGCACGGCACGTCCACCGGCGTATCGGCAGAAGATCGAGCGAAGACGATCCTCGCGCTGACCGATCCCAACGCGACCGGACGAGACTTCGCTCGACCGGGACATATCTTTCCACTTCGTGCCGTGGACGAAGGCGTGCTTCGGCGTGCGGGACATACCGAAGCCTCCGTCGATCTTGCGCGCATGGCGGGATTCAAGCCGATTGCGGTTCTCTGCGAGATGATTAATGAGGATGGCTCCATGGCACGGCTGCCGGAGTTGAAGAAGATCGCTAAGGAGCTGAATCTCAAGATCATAAGCGTACAGGATCTTATTAGCTACCGGATGCACGGTGAGCATCTGATGAAAAAGGTGGTCGAGGTCACGCTGCCGACCGAATATGGCGATTTCCGCTTGCACCTCTACGAGAACAAAGTCGATCACAAGGAACACATGGCGCTGACGAAGGGCGATGTCGGCAATGGCGAGCCGGTGCTGGTGCGCGTTCACTCGGAGTGCTTCACCGGCGACACACTCGGCTCGCTCCGTTGCGATTGTCAGGACCAGTTGCACGCAGCCATGATGATGGTCGAGAATGCTGGCCGCGGAGTCGTTGTATATATGCGGCAGGAAGGCCGAGGCATTGGGCTGAGTAACAAGCTGCGCGCCTACAAGCTTCAGGAAGAGGGCATGGATACGGTCGAAGCTAACGAGGAGCTTGGCTTCAAGGCCGATTTGCGAGATTATGGTTTGGGTGCCCAAATCCTGGCCGATCTCGGCGTCCAGAAGATGCGCCTCATGACGAACAATCCGAAGAAAGTGATTGGACTTTCGAGTTATGGACTCGAAATCGTCGAGCGCGTTCCGATCGAGATTCCCGCAAATCTGCGGAATGCTTCGTACCTTGAGACGAAGCGCGTCAAGCTTGGTCACCTCCTGACAGAGCACGGACTGGTGCATACGAACGGCTCCTCGCAAGCTGCGGAGCCGAAAATGTCCTGACGGTACGGGAACAGAAATGCGGTGCGAAGTGCTAAAGGCAGCGGCGCACCAGCGGTTGTGCCTGAGTGCTGAGCAGGGGCGCCCGGAAGCGTCCCTCCCTCAGCACTTTATTACTTAGCCAGTCGCCAGTAGAATCCGTCGTACATGGAACAAGGAAAGATATACATCACGAAGCAGCGCCTCTCCGAAATCGAGGAGGAAGTCCGCAAACTAAAAGTATACGGGCGGCGTGATGTTGCATCTCGCATTGCCGAAGCGCGCGCGCAAGGCGATCTTTCGGAGAACGCCGAGTACGACGCGGCGCGCGAAGAGCAGGGGCTGCTCGAACTCCGCATCCGCAAGCTGGCGGAAGTGCTCGCCCGCTCGACCATCATCGACGAGACAAATATCTCGACCGACAAGGTCGGCATTATGAGCCACGTGACGGTCATGAACGAAAAGACGGGAAAGAAAAGTGACTATCAGGTTGTTTCCCAGGAGGAGGCCGATTTCGATTCTGGTCGCATCTCGATGAGTTCGCCAATTGGCAAGGCGCTCATGGGAAAGAAGATCGGCGAAGGTATTCAGGTGAAGGTGCCCGCGGGAGTGCTCAGCCTCAAAGTTGTTTCGATTGGACGATAGAACCGGGATTCCACGGATATAAGACGGATTACGCGGATTGATTTTTCGGATTTGAGATTCGGAATTTGACACGCTAGCGCGGGATGGACAATCCAGTAAATCAATCCGCGTAATCCGTCTTAATCAGCGGAATCCAGGTTCAAGTTTTAGCCCGAGTGGCGAAATTGGTAGACGCAGCAGACTCAAAATCTGCCGTTAGCGATAATGTGCCGGTTCGAGTCCGGCCTCGGGCACACGCATCTCCTCTCGCGATTGTAAAAGACCCCCGCCGTTAGGCGGGGGTTGTTAGCGCTTACTCCTTCACTAACTTAATCGTCCGCACTTCGTTGTTCGCTGTTGAGATGCGGAGTTAGTACGTGCCCGGCGGCTGCGAGGACAAGCCGAGCGGCACGACACGCGAACCTGTTTCGAAGACTCCATCGAAACCAGCCTTCTCTAACTTTCTGCCGAGCGGGTCGAATACCTCGATGTGTACATACGCTTCGCGGTTGATCGCGAGCGATAGGCTCGTTTCGTCCTGGAATGGATTGGTGATTACGTGTGCATCCCCTATGATTTGAGGCCCGGAAGCCTCATAATACACACTGGCGGAAGCATACATCAAAACGCTATCAAGCCCAAGTTGATGCATCGTCGGCAACGTTGAATCGAAGACCTCGCCCTTGTAATAAACATTTGCGGTGTCCAGCCAGCCTTGGTACCAACCGGCTCGGGTACCATCGTATGCATACATATTCCCGGTACGGTCCGCCGCACATCTGGGGTTATTTATCAAAAATTGAATGATGGCGAGTGCAACGCGTGCATCTTGTCTTTTGGGAGCAGCATCATATGTTGAAACCATGGCTCCAACATCCTGACAGAACCACTCATTGTCGCTTCGGAGCTTCAAAGCACTGATCAGAAACGCACGTTCATTCAACCTTCCCTGCAAGGTGTTCATTTCACTACCCCAGCACCCACCCAATGCGCCAAACGTTTGGGTGGCATTCGCGATTTGGTAACAATGCAAAATATAATAGTGCATCGTATCGTAAGCCAAATCCGGGTTCATAGCATCGGAGTTCCACATTAAGGCCAGGTTGATTGCCTGATTGCAGAGTCCAGTGTCTTCGGATTGGATCGATTGCGGAATCTGACCGACTGGTTTCGCAACCAATCCCCCCGAGCAGCTAATGCCAGAGATGGAGGACTGAGATGCATTTGAACCATACGTAGTGTAGTTATAACTTGGGAAGTAAGTCGAATTCGGAAATGCTTCAGCGCCAGAAGGGTCAACCGTGCCTCCCCACCAATTATTACCGATATCAAGGGTCGCATTTCCATTCGCATCTCCCTGAATGAGAACACTCGACGAGCTACTTCCTTGATAGATATTATTCTCGCCATCGACCGTCCATGTTGAGCCGGGAGCGCGAGTTAGCCAGAGATCAGTACTGGACGAAGTAATATCAATCTGATAATCACCATTGTCATGTATCTCATTGAGGCCGGCGAGATCCCCATAGCCTAATGGGTGATGAACGCCACTCAAATCGAGAGTGGCCGCTGCTACAACACCGAAGTAATTATTGCTGTATATCTTGCTGAAAACCAGATGCGGCGGACCACCATTTGTCATATGTGTATACCCGCTTCCAGCATGTGAGATGTCCTCTAACTTCACATAACCCTGATAACCTGATGTAAGTATGCCTTGGCCCGGCGAATAGGTTGTGGAACCGATCGTGAGATCCGTAATCGGATTGCTACAAATCAAAGTGCCATCCCACGGGGAACTGTACGGCCCGAAATCTCTTATGCCTCTTATGAAGCCACCTGATATTGAATTGAAGCCGATCAGACCATAAGACAGGTTGTAGAATATACCGGTGAAAGGATAATCTGTATCATGATGCCCAGCGTAAAGAGTGTTACTCTCTACATCGACGCTGCTGATCGATTCGGCGTTCATCTGATAAACATATACATCGGCGAGAGCATTCGTTCCGCCATCGTTGAACGTGTTGTTCGTGATTTGGATACTGCCGTATGACGAGAGACTCAGGCTTTCCAAATCGACAGCGTAAAGCTGGGTTCCGCCGAAGGTCGAGGTTTGAACGGTGAAATCAGTCTGCGGATCGATGGCCGTGATTTGCACGACGCTGAAATTATCGTCCGTGAAGCTGGAAGCGCCGTAATTCACTATCCCGCCCGGAGTATTATTATCGAACCGGATCACAGCCAATCCGTTACTATTAGAATTCGAATAACTTGTGAAGGATGACGTCATTTGCCCGAAAGGGTTGCTGCCGCCAAGGCCGGCATCAGGAGCCTTGAGGACATGGATCATGAAGTTAATCGCCGAGATCGAAGGAAAGTGCGCGGTGATTGTCGAATGCGTAAACGTCGCCGGACAAGCGAACTCCATTACGCCGGAGGCATCACTGTTCGCCGTGCCGCTGGCATGGATTGGAAAGATGTTCGGCTCATACTTGATATCGATTTTGCCATAGCTGCTTTCGAAAGTCGAAAGCTCGGCAAGATGAAAACTGGCGCCGCCGTGAACGTTCATGTTTGCACTGAGCGACGTTGTGCCATCAAGGAACACATCGCCGCCACCGTCGCTACCTAACGTTCGGCCATAAGCGTCACCAACAGCACCACGATTAAAAGGAAGCACTTCAGAGGCAGGGAGGCCTGTATTATTCATGGCGTAGTAGAGTCCGTAATAGTCGAACAAGGAATTGCCTGTTACGGTTAACCCCTGGCCGGTTGAGACATCGTCCTCGACGAACATGCTGTTTGTCCCCATGGTAAAGGTCGCGGCGCTTGTCGACGTGCCTTCGCCGACCGTCAGGCGCATACCGTTCATTGCAGTCGAACCATTTCCTAAGAATAATCCACCTGTGCATTGATTGCCATTAGCCTGATAGGTACCGATTGTCACATCTGTACTATTAAACCCGTAATTCGGATCGGTCCAGATGGTCATTCGATAGTTCTTCGTGAGCGTCGCGCCGAGAGTCCCACCATGGTTCGTCCCTGAGCTGGAACCGTTAGTCACAAAGCAAATATCCGTCACGAGCGTGTTCTCATCGATCCCCTCATCAAAAGTCCTGTTCCAGTCACGGAAATAATAATGCGTGCCTGAGCCTGCGGCACCGTTACGCCAATGGGCGTGAATCCCCATTTGGTTGACCGAGGCCGTGTATCCGGAATTAGGATCTGTCATCAATATTGGATGAGGCGTAGGAGGGGGTTCGGACAACGTCTGATTAATGACTAACCGCGTATCATGACTGCCTGGGTCCGGGGATGTTGGATGGCTCGAGCCGTTGTCGGCATTTCTGACGATGAGCAATGGCGCTACTTCATCCGTGAGCTGACCTGAAGCGGCAGATAAATCGAGCTGATACAGGCAGTGAAACTGATCGTAGGTGTGCCAACTCGATTGATTGTCATACGGGTTCGCAAATGCCACAAGTGGAGCATCGAGGATGGGCCAGCCATTACCGGAAGATGGCGTAGGTAGTAACGTCGTGCTATATGGCACAAGAAGATTCCCATCGACATAAGCGGCATCACCCGAAGTCAGATTCGTGTTGCTCGGATTGTACATCACGAGGTGTTTGCCTGCGCTATTCTCGACAATGGCATATAACGCCGAGTATTGAATGACGCCCACCACGGAACTCACCAACGCACACACATGATCGGCGATTGAGAACGATACCGTCGATCCAGAAGAAGGATCGATGTAGACATTGTTCGTCGTGTACGTTCCCGTCGCGCCTCCATGATTATACGTCCAGATGATGCTGCCTCCTGCTGTCGTGACATACCCTATTTCGTACCAGACCGCAGGCGATCCCGTCCTGTTCTTGCGCACGTCGCAAGCAATCGTCGGCTTCCTTCCAGCACCCACGACCACTATCGTTGACTGCGTATGCGTCGCAAGATCGAAGTATGTAAAGTAGACGTACTTTCCTCCCCCGGTGTGAACGCTCGAGCACCATGTGATGTACACATAATATCCATCGGAACAGACGGCGAAATCGTCTTTGTAATTCGATTCGCTCGTGATATCGTGATAATAAGTGCCATCGTACGTCGTGATGTTCGCCGAGTGGGTGACGAGGCCGCTCGCCTTGACAACCTGTGTCCCTGAAGGGAACGCCGTGCCATCATTCGGAATGCCATGCAACGAAATGTCGATATCGCTGGGCCCGAAGTACTCGATGTCGAACGACTTCCGGTCGCCCGATGGAAAAACGTAATTCACCGACTCATCAAGATTCGCTGTCACTTTCGGCTGGAGGGGTGAATACCGGGAAGCGGAGCTAAATGATCCATTGGCAACTACTCCCGGGGGAACCGGCGTACCTATGATCTCGGGGTTTCGCAATGCATTCTCAAGCAGATACCAGCCTACTCCATACTCGCTTCCAATTCCAGTCTGCGTCGTTAGTGTCCACTGGCCTGACCCGTTCGCAGCAAGGCAATCCATCGTAAGGATGGGCATGTCAGCCTCTCCGTATACTCCGTGGTAGTCGTAGCCATCTTGTACGCCTAATTGACTGTTATAGGGGTAACCTACGAAGTTGTATTCCGAGTTCGATTGCCCCCTCGCGCCGGTGAGGCTGAGGAGGAGGAGAATGCACGAAAGTAACATCGCGCTAAGAGTGCTGAGTGCTGAGTGCTGAGTGCTGAGAGTCCGCCGCGGCGGACTGAGTGTACTCAGTCGGGGTCGAATTATGTTTCATAGGTCAACCAAATGATACGAACATTAAGACAAAACCGGGCGAGCAAAACATGCCCGGAACCATGGGAGCGCCTGGAGGGACCGTTGATGGGTCCGGGCGGTGTACTTCCAAATGCAAAACTACTACACAAAATGGAAAACTATCCTCGATCCACGGAATATTACTATGAATAGTTGTTCAATGATGGTGGGTTTTTGGTGGGTTCACCTGAAATTGTGTTATATTAATACACAGATTGAGATGCACCTTTGCTCATTGACAAAAAATTGGCGCGGAGAGGGCGTTCATTAAATGACAATTCAAAAGAGAGAAACGATGAATTGTGTCTCTTGGACAGCGCAATGGCGAATGCGGTTCAAAAACGGCACAGTTCATGAACTTTGAAAGAACGAACGAGCTGCTGAAAACTAATGGCGGTGTAATTTCACACATTGAACTAAGCACCTGTGGCCCCCGTTGGTTGAAGCGATGAAAAGAGTGATCTTTCTCTGCCTTTTTGTGCTCATGGCTCACGGTGGGATGGATGATAGCGCATCCACACTTCGCGCCGAGGAATTGGACGCGCAGGTGAATCTGAATCTCAGCGCGCTGACCACGCAGGACCGGATCGCGTTCGATGCGTTCAAGCACGATCTCGAAAGCTACATCAACAGCTACGAGTGGACGACGAATTTTTCGGGCGAGCGGATTCGCTGCTCGTTCCAGTTCAATATCGTCAGCTCGAACGGCGGCGATTATACCGCGCAGCTTTTCGTCACGAGCAGCCGTCCGCTCTACAAAAGCGATCAGGTGACGACGATGGCGCGCTTCTTCGATGCGGGCTGCGAGTTCTCGTACTATCGCGGTCAAGAGCTTCAGCACGGCAATGGTTACCGCTCGCTCGAAAGCGTCGTCGATTTTTATGTCTATACGATCCTTGGCCTCGATTTCGATTCGTATAAGTTGCAGTCGGGCACGCCATACTTCCAGCAGGCACAGCAGGTGGCGATCATCGCCAGTGCACAGAAAGGGAACGGCTGGGCGCCGAATGTGACCAGCATCGGCACCTATACTCGGCTGGGTTATATTGAAGACGCCATGAATGCGAACAACCGTGCGTTTCGCGATTTGATCTTCGCGTATCACTACAACGGACTCGATCTGCTCTCGACGAAACCGGATCAGGCGCGGGTGACGATTGGGACGGTGATCGACTCGCTGGTGTCGCTGAGGCGGATCTCGTCGGACGCGGGACGGAGTGTGTTCCTGCGCGCGTTTTTCGAAGCGAAGAACCAGGAGCTTGCCGATCTGGCGCGGCTCTTTCCGGATAACCTCACAGCCTATTTTCAAAAACTCGGCTTCCTCGATCCGGTGCACCAGAATTACTATGAGGAAGCGCAGGCGAAGCTATCGCACTAAGGTCAAAAATCAGTGCCCACCGCCAATCGTGCGTAAATGTGGGACATTGTCGAAGGCGGGCGCGTTCTCATCGTGTTGAGAACTCTCAGATCTTTTCGTAGCCTTTCGACAGTCTGTGTCGCCGCCGGCCTCTGCGTAGCGCTGTGCGCTCGCGCGCAGGTTGCTCGCGTGCCACGAGTCTCCGCCGCTCCGCCCGCGCAGGCGCAGGCCGCACAGCGAGCTTCGGCTCCCCTGCCGATAGCGGCATCGAGCCACATTCGGATGCTGGCGAAGCAAGCTGCACGAAGGCCTGTCATCAAACGGATGACCACTGCCGGTTCGGCATCGAGTATGATTCTGGATCACTCGACATCGGTTACGCAAAATAGTGGCCGAGTGGTGCTGACGGTTTCGATCGGCGCACCGCTCGTTGAGCGCGCTAGGGCACAAGTCAAGAATGCTCCGGCGAGCGTGAAGTTTAGCAATGTCAACTGGCCATCGCTCGCCAATGCTCCGAATGGGTTTACGATCGAGCGTGCAACGACACAAGGCGGCGCAGAGTATCCGGTGCTTGCTGTTACGTTTGCAATTCCAGAGAATGCCAAGTCATTCACTCCGGTCTTCGATCAACTCGCAACGTCGCCGCTCGGCAACATCCATCTGGTGCCGGCAATGCGGCAGAGTGACGGAAAGCAATCAGATCAGGCTTTCGATCCGCGCGCGCTCAGTGCGTCGTGGAGTCTTACACCGACAATTGGGAAGGCCCGGACATTTCGCTCGCTTCGGACGATCACGGTACGGTATCCGCTCGTCAGTTCGAATAGCGGCGCACTGATAGCACTTTCCAAATTCCGCGTTGGTATCAACTTCACGGCGAGCGGCACAACTGCCGCAGCGCCAGTAAGCGATGCTCTCTTCGCGGGACTCAACACGCATCTCGTTGCGAATGCGTGGGACCTCCCGCAATTTCGCGTGCGACTTCGGCCAGCGCGAGCGCATCCGTTCGCAATTGCCGCGACGAAGCGGGCGCAGAGCGGCGGCATCCGGCCACTCGCCATGCTCGACTCGACTGCATTTGCCTGGATCGACCCGAGTGCTGAGTACGTGAAGCTCTCGGTGACCCGCGATGGGCTTTACCGCGTGACGACAAGCGACATCATCGCACGCACCGGTAGCTTCGATCCGGCACACTTCACGCAAAAGAATCTTCGATGCATCAATCGCGGCGTTGAGATTCCGATTTGGATCGACACCGATGGGAGCGGTAATATCACCGCCATCGAGTTTTACGGCGAGCATCTGCACGGCGTCCCGCTGAACGATGGCCTCCCGGAGTTTTACAATATCACGACAGACACGAACGCCTACTGGCTGACGAACTCCAGTCAAGGTGGCACACATCGGCGCTACATGGCACGGGCACCGAATCGAGCATTGGCATCCGGTTCTGTCTCGAGTGGCACAATCGAACTCCACCACGAGCGCGACTACTTCTATTACTTCGGCGACTCGCGTGGACGCGACGAAATCACCGTCCATCCCTCCACGTACACTCCCGGCGAACGCTTCGAGTGGTATGAAATCCACAGCCCCCTGTTTGACACGACGCATCTTCGGCTGGTCGATACTTTTTTTGTTTCGAAACTTCCGGCTGTCACGCAAGGCAAGGCCGCTACGCTACAGATCCTTGCTCGCGGGATGACACAGAGTGTAAATGGGCAGCACCGCGTCATTGCCAAGATCAACGGCTCACCGGTATATGACGGCTCCATTTCCGATTTCAACGAGGATACATCACGCGTTGTATTCCCCCTCTCTCAACTCCATGAAGGTGCAAACACGCTGGAGATGACAACGGCTGCGGGTGCGGACACCATCGACTTCTATTACTTCGACCATTATTCGGTTCGCTTCGAAGGCGGACTTGCTCCGAACCGCGACACGGCATTCGCTCCGGGGCAATGGCGCTTTGGACTTCAACCGGCCTCGCCGGCATTTCAGATCTCGCTCACTTCAAGTGACACGCCCCACCTCTACAACATGAGCGATGGGACACGCATCCTGCCTCAGGCGGGAGCCTTCATCGACTCGCCAATGGTGGCCCAAGCATCCTATACTGCGGCAACTGCGTCCACCCTGCTTGCCTGCGACCGGATCGAGAAGTGGAACAGCGGCGGCGCGGGATCTTGGAATATTCTCAAGACCACGAACCACGCCGATTACATCATCATTACGCATCCCGAATTCCTGCTCGATGCGCAATTGCTCGCGATTCGGCGTACAAAGGCGGGACTTGCCTCGATGGTCGTAACGACCGACGAGGTCTACAACGCATTCGATTACGGCTCCGGCGAGCCGGATGCCATTCGCCGATTCCTGAGTTATGCGTACTTCATGTATCAAGGCCAGCAAGGCTTGCCGGTTGGATATGTCACGCTGTTTGGCGCAGGCACATGGGATCCGAAATTCAATCTGAATAACGTATTTCAAGCACGAGATTCGCGAACAACCCTGCGCAGCTTCATTCCAACATACGGCTGGCCTACGAGCGACTTCTACTATACGCTTGCGGAGGATGGTCGTCTGGATTCGATCCAGCCACGCATGGTTATCTCGCGCATTCCTGTTTCAGGAGCTGCCGGCGCGGACGCCTATGTCAAGAAGCTCCAGGAATATGAAGACGGCGCGCCGGCCGCGTGGAACCGGCAGTTCCTGTTTCTCGCTGGCGGCTCCGGCACAAGCCAGCACCAAGATATTGTGGACCAAATCCACAAATTCATGGACCCATCCGCGATCGGACTTTCGGCCCCGCCGACGAACGTCCGCTACCACATTATCGAGCGGGACTCTACACTCGTGAAGGATCCGCTGAACACGACGCCCGATCCATCGCACGTCGCGGAGATTCAGAGCCAGATCGAGAATGGCATCGCGCTGATGTACTTTGCGGGACACGGCGCGACGTTCACATCGGATATTCTTTTGCCGGATGCGGTCACGCTTCACAATCAAGGACTGTATCCGCTGCTCTTCACCGTGAGTTGCCGCACCGGCGCGTTTGGCGAGCCTAATCAGCCAACCGTTAATTCGTCGTATCTCCAACAACCGGGGGCGGGCTGCGTGATAGCGTATGGAACGTCAGGTTTTGGCGATCTTGGTTATGATGGCGTGCTCTCCTCCAAGTTTTTCGATCTGATGCGGCATTGGCGAGAGGACGTCAATTACCTGCGCCTGCAACACGATACGACGCAGCCCATGCTGATGAACCTGACCGCGATGCTCACGGCCGCAAAGCTCGTTGCGTCGGACTCCGGCGGTTATGGCGATGTTGGTTTGAATCTTCGATTACAATACACCGCGCTTGGCGATGCGGCGATCGGATTTGCACTTCGGCCACAGCCCGAACTGGCCGTCCACGGCAATGACCTAACCGCTTCCACGAGAGATGGTATTTCAAAGACCGCGTTCACCGTGAGCGATAGCGTGCTCACTATCTCCGCGCTCATTCACAACTTTGGCTATGCGGCGGAGACTCCACTCGTTGTTCGCATCGAGGACATCCCGCCAACGGGCACACCGTTCGATTTCTTCGATACGCTGACGAGGCTGGACGACACGGCACGTGTGTCGGCTCAATTTCATCTTACGGATGCCTCGATCGGGGAGCATACCATTGCGGTTTCGATTGATCCGGGTCGGCGTTTCCGTCCATTCGAGACGGATACGACGGATGACGATGCCTCGCTCAAGATACTCGTCAATGGCCTTTCGGCCACACCGTTCTACCCGTGGGAAGGCGCGCGGAACGTGTGTGATGTCTCCGGAAGTAACGTCCATTTCATTGTCCTCCTTCCGCCACACATCGCTTCGCGCATCCAGTTCGAACTCGACACGACGCCTACATTCGCGCATCCCCTGCTCTCGCGCGATACGGCCGCAGGATCGCGGTTCTATGGTTCGCTCGATGTCTCACTTACAGGACTGCTGGTTCCCGCCTCTTCTGTCTATTGGTGGCGGACGCGGATCATTCGGCTCGCTGGCGATACATCGGTGTGGGAATATGCGACGTTCAGCACAGCCAGCGCCGCCCGAGCGGAATTCAGTTATACCTCCGCCGACCAGCTTGCCTCCACGATTGTGAGCGGGCTTGCCGCCGATCCCGTTCATGGACTCTACTTGCCAAAGCAGGACACAGTGCGGTACGACGTGATCTCTCATGCGGTGCAAGATTCCGGCTCCGTTGGTTTTTCAACATCTCTGATCCTCATTAACGATCACCCCGTCGTGTCGTATTCCAACCAGGGATACCTCATCGCGCGGCTCACCAATGATCGGGGCGGAATCGACACGGTCTACGAGTTTGATGTGGACTACTTGCGAAACGGCGACTCCGCATATACGCTGCCGATTGCCAATGCATTCGATTCCGTATTGAAATCATTTCCCGATAGTACAGCCGTAATCGTGCTGACGAATGTTCAACCCGCATTCAGCTACTTTACCTATAACAACCAGAACGTCACCCGAGCGATGCAGAGCATTGGCTCGCTGGTTGGGTTTGCCAACGTCCAGTACTTCAACGGGTATGCCCTGTTCGGGGGGAACGGCTGGCTTCCCGGCATGGCAAGGGAAGTCATCTCGCCGCAGGGCGGTCACGGTGCGCACCTTTCGGATACGGTCGTGACATTCGGGACGTCGGGACTGGCGCTAACACCGTTCACTGCGATCGCTCGCAACTATGGCAAGCTGCGCGTGAACGGTCAGGTCCCATCGGGCAGCGATATTCTCATAACGGTGCTCGGCTCCCGGCGCGACGGCAGCGGCATCGATCGAATTGACACACTGCGTGCATCACAAGGCTCACAATTGGATCTTTCAAAGACCGATCCCCGGAGGTATGCCCGTTTGGGCCTGCGAATGGACTTTCAGCGTACGACAAACGCCGCGCAAAGTCCTGAGCTTCACACAGTTGAACTCGAATACGATGCGGCACCCGAATTTGCATTCACGACCGACTCCATCGCAACAACCCCGAACTCCATTGCACAGGGCGGCACACTGACCGCGCCATACAGCATTCAAACGCTGACCTGTGATTCCGCCCTGAATGTTCTCGTTACACTTGTCGGTAACCGGATCAGCACGACGGACACAATCGCGCACACCATTCCGCTGTTGAGAGGTCATTCAAATGCCTCCTTTAGCGACAGCATCAACACGACGAATCAACTTGGCACGGTGCCGCTCATTGCGACGGTTAATCCGCACGAGGCACAGAACGAGCAGTTGCTCTTCAACGACGCGATTCCGGGCGCCTTCACGGTCACGCCCGATACGCTTCTGCCGCGCGCCGAGATCTTGCTCGATGATAATCATGTCTCGCCATGCGGCTATGTATCGAGTAACGATACAACGACGATCAATCTCTACAGCCAGAACTTCATCCGCGACACGTCATCCAATTCTATTCTGGCAACATTCCAGCGGGACACAGAGTATTATCCGGAAGTTGGGGTCGCAAGCCCGAAGGCATTCAATGTTCGCTTTGTTACGCAACTAACCGGCCCGTTGCAGGCGCAGCTTATTATTAGTCCGGGGTCTGGGTTTCATTTCAAGCCGGGCCAGTGGAACGTCACGGCAACCGTGAAAGACGCGAGCGGCAATGTGGATACCGTTCACCAATGCTTCACCATCAGTGCCACGAATGGTCTCGATCACGTGATGAACTATCCAAACCCGTTCAAGGACAAGACGCTGTTTACGTTCGTCCTATTCTCGGACGCGGCGGCGGATGTTAAGGTCATTGTCTATACCGTCGCGGGTCGGAAGATCCGAACGCTCATCCCTTCGCATCTTCGCGCTGGACTCAATATGATCGAGTGGGATGGCCGCGACGAGAAGGGCAACGATGTCGGCAACGGGACGTACCTCTACCGCGTGACGCTGAACGGCAAGAATCCCGATGGCAGCGACGTCTCGGCTGGGATAACCGAGAAGGCGGTCCGCTCTCGATGAGAACCCTCGTTACTCGTTGCTCGTTACTCGCTGCTCACTGAGAGGGCGCTTAGTCTCAGCTGGTTTAGAGCGTCTCGTTTACACCGAGAAGGTCGGGGGTTCGAATCCCTCAGCGCCCACGAGCCGAAAATATGGAATATGAATTATGAAATATGAATGGGCATGGCGAGCGGCACGTCTTGCTCGTTATGCTATTCCCCTCTTGCTCATCGTGTCATGCGCAAGACAAGAGCCATCCCCTTCAAATTATCGCGAGATTCAGGTTGAGAATGGCGGCAGCATTTCGGGGACCGTCCGATACGCCGGTGTGAAGCCGCCGGCGAATTCGATCATCATTGAAAAGGATCAGGACAAGTGTGGCGGTACACATCCGAATCCAGCGAATCCCGGATCGGGCGAGGCAATTGCGGGCGCGATCGTCTATCTCGATACGATCACGAGTGGTAAGCCGTTTGAGGGTAGCATACCGAAGACAACGCTCAATCAGAAGGGCTGCGAATTCGTCCCGCACGTGCAGGTCATCCGGAATGGTGCGAGCATCACAGTCTCGAACAGCGACAAGGTCATTCACAACTTTCACTTTTGGTTTGGCGTCCGAACGGTCACGAACGACGCGCAACCGGAAGGCGCTCCGGCGAGCACCGTAGTACTTCCCGAGGCAGGACTCCATACTGTCAGGTGCGACATGCATCCCTGGATGCGCGGCTTTGTGATGGTCGCCGATCATCCCTATTACGCGATCACCGATTCGCTTGGGCGCTATACGCTCGCGAATGTCCCGCCGGGACACTACACTCTGAAAATGTGGCGTGATAGCTGGTCGATCGATCAGCCACGTAGCAGAACCGGACACGTGAGTGGATACGATTGGGGAAGTGACTATCGGAATCAGAAGGAAGTCGAAGTGCAACCGAACGCGGCTGCGACAGTCGATTTCGCATTACCATGAGGTGAACATGAAGACATCTTTTGTCCCTGTCGTCCTTTTCGTAGTTGCACTGTTGATCCACGACACTGCCTCCCCACCGATGGCGATTGCGCAAGATGCCTGCACACTCACATCCTGGATGGCTTCGATGCCTCCGCATACACAGCGCACACCGGAGTTACCAGCAACCGATCTGCGGGACACCATGATCGGCGTTAACGGTTTCATGCATAAGGTCTCGATCCCACCTGGCTTTACTATTTCCGTTTTCGCGCTGCTCCCGCAATGTCGCGGACTGGCGTGGTCGCCGGACAACGTGCTGTATGCGACATCCAACAATGGCTGTGTTTACGCTCTGCCAGCCCATCACGGGACATACCCGGACAGCACGATCGTTGTTGCATCAGGATTGGGTGATCCGCACGGCATTGGTTTCTATAATGGCAATCTCTATGTCTCGAACAATGCTGCGTTGTATCGAATACAAACCAATGGTCTCAGTCGCATTGCGCTTCCGCAGAGTTTTAGTACACCGATTGCACCGCTTCCCGCCAGCGGTGGACATCACAGCAGAAATTTCGTATTCGACACCACGAAAAAGAAAATCTATGTACAGATTGGCTCGAACGGCAATTTTGACACGACCGATATTGCTCACCGAGCACAGATCGTCGAGATGAATGTCGATGGCACTGGTTATCGAACCTTCGCGCGCGGCGTTCGGAACGCCGTGGGAATGGACATCGACCCTCGCTCGGGCGCGTTGTGGGTGAATAATAATGGCATGGACAATGTCTTTGGGAGCAGCAATCCGCGCACCAACGATAATCCGTCCGAATCCATCTATATGGTCTGCGACGGGGCCAACTATGGATGGCCCTGGTGCTATGCCTACCAAATGCGAAATCCGCAAATGATGAATCTTGATACAAGCGTGGTACTAACGTTCAACGGACCCGTGGCGGAAATACTCGCGCATGAGGCACCACTCGGATTCCACTTCTATCGTGGCACAGCATTCCCTGCCAAGTACCATAACGCGATCTTTCAATGCTATCATGGCTCGTGGGACCGTCAACCACCCGCGCCACCACGCGTGACGGTGATGTGGGCCGATTCTGACGGCCAGAATGCGAGCGTAACTGACTTCGTCAACGGCTTCCAGCCTGACTCAACCGGCACACGCTGGGCGCGTCCCGTAAGCGTCATCGAAGGCACTGACGACGCGCTCTATGTATCCTCCGATTCTATCTCTCCAACCTACAGCGGAGCGATCTTCCGCATTGCATGGATCGGAGCGCCAGCCTCGGTTTCTACTTCTAAAAACAAGGCGTTGTTATCCATTGGCAATCCCATTCCAAATCCGATGCGCGACGCCGCGACAATTCCCGTGACGCTCCGCGAGCCATCATTCGTCCGCGCTGAAGTGTTCGATGTGCTGGGCAATCTTGTTGCGACTCCCTTCTCGGGAACAATGTCCGGAGGCGATCACACGCTATCGCTCGACCTCAAGGGCCATTCTCCTGGCGATTACATTGTTCGCATCACAGCGGATAACGTTGTCATCTCAAAGCACGTAGTCCTGACACATTGAGTCCTCGTTCGCGCAACGCGGCAAGCGCGAGCACCGAGAAAAGCGCGAGACTACCAATGAGTGAGATGATTTCACCGACCTGCTCCTCGCTCGATTTGGCAAGCGTGATTTCGAGCCGGTAATCTCCGCTCGGAAGATTGGCTATCGCAATGCCATTCGGATCGGGTTGCAGTTCGATCACCGTTGTGTCCCTCGTCGCCCTCCAATAGGGCCAGTAGAAGAGATGGAGTCGCACAGGAGTCGCTCGCGCAAGGTGAACGGCAAATGCCATCGCATCCGGCGCGCGTCTGACTGCTGCGATGCTGTCGCCCGGCGTAGTTAGTCCCAACAAAATAGCGGGCGGATCGCCGATGTGTTGTTGCGCAAACGCCTTTACAACCTCGGGATCGTCCGAAGTCCATGCAGGATGATATTCCGGTGCATCGATGCGATACATATCATACGGCAGGTACGGATGCATAATGAATAGCTTTGCATTCCGGGCTTCGCCAATCAGCGTCACGACGGCGATGCCCACAATCACGAAAGATAGCATCTTCGCCGGGCGCACAGCGAAGGCCATAGCAATTGCAAGCAATAACACACCATCCCAGCGCCACGAGAACTGTACGACGGACGCAGCATGCAAGTGCCACAGCGGTGAGAATAGGGGTATCTGTAACACGACCGCAACCAATGCAATCCACCACCAACTGCTAGCCCGGCCAGCTCTCGTGCGGGCGGCAATGAGATAGACGGCTCCTGCAACAAGCGTTGCGAGCGCCAGAAACCGGAGCCACCCGTGAAAGCGAAACAGATCGAGCATAGCAAAGCCAGTGGTTTGCATTTTCACGTCCCACAGATGCTGCGGATGGATCATACCGCGAAGGAATGTGGCGGGCAAGAGATACACGGCTGAGACAGCAACAGCGATTAGGATGGCAATCCCGTGCTCCACAACGAGTGCTCGTCGTCGCTCGACCGCGATCTTAATTGCAACACTCACACCTGCAAGCACCGTGATTGGAATGTTCGTGAGCAATAGTCCGGACCACGCAACACTGAGAACGGCGATGGATTGAATCCGGCCGCGAGTCCGTAGAAAGATCAGCGGCAGGAACATTAGCGCCCAATGCTCTCCAAGTGCATCGCGAACGAAAACATCGGCGAAGCGGTACGCAAGGAAGCTATACATGAGCGCGGCCGTTGCAATAACAAGCGTGCGCTTCGTGTATTGGCGAGCGAGCACCCAACATGTTAGGAGCGAGCCAATCGACGCCAGCAGCGCCATCAAGTTGTAAAATGGCGACGGGACGTAGGGAAGAAAGAGCTGCAGGAAACTCGCGATCCAATACGGGAGCGGCGGATAGAAGTAAAACGTCGGTGAGCCAAAGCCTCCGTTGGACATCGGAAGCCAGCGCGGATACGCGATCCCGTGCGCCCACATGCGCGGGAATTGATCGAGCCAGTTGAGATGCACATCGGCATCGTGCCCAACTGCGGGATAACCCGCGATCGAGAAGAGAACGCTCACAAGTGATGCAAGCAAAACAAATCCGAACGCCAAGCGCTCGTGACGTGCCGCATCTCCCCAGGCAACAACCAAAGAATTCATCAGCCGAAAATATCGACGATCGTCCGCGCAGCTTGCTCACACTCGGCCATCGTGACGTCCAGGTGCGTGATCGCACGCAGCAGCCCATGCGCACCATGCGAAAGCCGCACTCCACGCTGCTCCATCATTGCAATGTCCTCATCGCCTGAAGGCCGACCATTAATGCCAAGCAGAACAATATTGGTTTGCACGCTCTCCATATCGATATAGACATTCTTCGCGTCGCTCGCAATGATCTCAGCAAAGCGGCGAGCCTTCGCGTGATCTTCGGAGATGCGCGCACGATTGTTGCGAAGTGCATAGAGCGCACCTGCTGCGATGATCCCAGCCTGCCGCATTCCTCCACCCCAGATCTTCCTCATGCGGCGTGCCTTGGTGATCATCTCTGTTGAACCGACAACAGCACTTCCGACCGGCGCGCCAAGACCTTTCGAGAAGCAGACGGAGACGGTATCGAAATATTTCGCGTATTCGATCGGCTCGACACCTGAGTACGCGCACGCATTCCAGAGCCGCGCGCCGTCCAGATGCATTCGCACATCGTTTGCACGCGCGAATTCCGAAAGTGCCCTTACGCGGTCCACCGAATACACCGTCCCGCCTGCGCGATTGTGCGTATTCTCGAGCGCGAGAAGCCGGGTGACTGGCATGTAGTATGCTTTCTCGCGAAGTGCCGGGTTGACTTCGTCAACGACGAGGCGTCCGCGATCCGCAGCTTTTACTGGATTGAGTTGCACGCGCGAGAGAAAGCTTGCGGCGGTCGTCTCGTAGTTGAAAATATGCGAGTCGGCTTCGACGATCACCTCATCGCCCTCGGTCGTCTGGATATTCAGTGCGAGTTGGTTCGCCATGCAGCCGGTTGGCACATAGAGGGCGGCCTCTTTGCCGAGCAGCGCGGCAACTTCCTCTTCCAAAGCGATGACCGTCGGGTCTTCCGAGAAAACATCGTCGCCCACCTCAGCCTCGGCCATAGCTTTCCGCATGGCAGGGCTGGGTTTAGTCACAGTATCAGATCGAAGGTCAATCACTTGTCCACATTTATTAAATAAAGCAAACCGGGCACTTGACTTTACTTTCGAAAGTTTGTACCTTTGCACGGTGGATGATCGCTCATCCACCACAAATTTACGATGGATAAGCCAAAGCCCAACGAGAAGCAGAACGGGAGCCGAATTCCAAAGCTGGAAACGCTCGGGATCGACGCGACCGATTTGGCCATCCTGCGCCAGTTGCAGGTGCAGGGCCGGACAAAGCGCAACGAGCTTGCCGAGAGCGTCGGGCTTTCGCTGCCAGCCGTGAGCGAGCGGATGCGCAAGCTCGAGGAACGCGGAATTCTGGAGGGCGTTGCGGCCAAGCTCGATCCGAAACGGATGGGACTCGATGTCGCGGTATTCATCACAGTGACCGTCGAGCAATCTGGGAATTACCCGGAATTTCTGCGGGCTGCCGAAGCGCATCCCGAAATCATGGAAATCCACGCGATCACCGGTGATGGCTCGCATCTCGTGAAAGCGCGAACATGGAACACATCCACACTCGAACGGCTGCTCGGCCAGATCCAAACCTGGCCCGGAGTCAAACAAACGCGGACGAACGTCGTGCTCAATACCTACAAAGAGACGATGGCGCTGCCGATAGAAGAATTAGAAACAGAACCACGATTACACGGATGATGCGGATTCCGCGGATTGATACTTATTAAATGAATCCATAAATTCAATCCTGAGAATCCGCATCATCCGCGTAATCGTGGTTCAACTCGTTACTCATCACTCATTACTCGCAAGGAAGCAATGACCAAATCCGAAGTCTTGTCGCAGGCAAAAGAACAGAAAGTCGAGTTCATCAATGTCATGTTCACCGATTTGCTCGGCGTCATGAAGGCACTGACCATCCCGGTCTCGAAGCTGGAAGACGCAATCGAGTCGAACGTGTGGTTTGACGGCTCGTCCGTCGAAGGCTTTGCGCGCATCGCGGAGTCGGACATGTACCTCAAGCTCGATCTCGACACGTTCACAGTGATTCCGTGGTCGCGGGCATCGCGCGCGGTCACGGCGCTCATCATCGCCGATGTCTATATGCCCGACGGTACCCCGTTCGAAGGCGACCCGCGCGGTATCCTGAAACGTCAGATCAAGCGCGTCACCGACATGGGCTATACGTTCAATACCGGTCCGGAGCTTGAGTTCTTCCTCTTCAAGAAGAATGGCGATCAACTCACGCCGCTGCCGCACGACACTGCCGGCTATTTCGATCAGACGACCGATATTGCGAGCGAGATCCGCAAGGAGATGAGCTTTGCGCTTTACGAAATGGGCATCGATGTCGAGGCGCTGCACCATGAAGTCGCGATCGGTCAGCACGAGATCGACTTCAAGTACGACAACGCGCTGCGCTGCGCGGACATCGTCATCATCATGAAGTACGCGCTGAAATCCATCGCGATGCAGCATGACCTGCACTGCACGTTCATGCCGAAGCCAATCGCCGGTATCAACGGCTCGGGCATGCACGTCCATCAGTCGCTCTTTTCTCTGGACGGGAAGAAGAACATGATGTATGATGCAAACGGCGAGTATTTGCTTTCATCGCTCGCGAAGAGCTACATTGCCGGCCAGCTTGTGCATATCAAAGCGATGAACGCGATCCTGAACCCGACGGTCAATTCGTACAAGCGATTGGTCGTCGGCTACGAAGCGCCAGTTTATGTCGCGTGGGGCCAGCGGAATCGCTCGGCGCTCATTCGCATTCCGCGCATCACGAAGGGACGCGAGAAGGCCGTCCGCGCCGAACTTCGCTGCCCCGATCCGAGCGCTAATCCGTATCTCGCGTTTGCCGTCATGCTCGCCGCCGGTTTGGATGGCATCGAGAAGAAGATGCAGGCGCCTGCGCCGGTCGAGGAGAATATCTTCGAGTTCACCGACGAGACCGCAGCCGCGCGTGGAATCACCACAGTCGCGAAGAACCTCATGGACGCGATCGAAGAGCTAAAGAAGGACCCGGTGATCTGCGAAGCGCTTGGCAGCTATTGCGTTGAAAAACTCGTCGAAGCCAAAACCGCCGAGTGGGACTCCTACCGCATGTCGGTCACCCAGTGGGAGCTGGACCGGTATCTGGAGGTGTATTGAGATAAATCAATGGATCAGCCCCGTTAGGGGTGGCATATTTGTAGCCCCCGGCGTAAGCCGGGGGTTCGCATTTTAAGATGATATTTGAGCTCCATAGGAGCGACACAACGACCGCGGAATAATATGCCGCTCCTACGGAGCTTGCCGCACGTTTATGATTCTCAACCCCCGCCTAACGCCGGGGGCTACAAATATCACGCTCCTATGGAGCGAAGAGTTTACTTCGCCACCACGAACCGCTGCGTCCGAACGAAGCCACCGGCGGACACGCGGAGCAGCAGAACGCCAGAGGGCAGATTGCTCGCCGAGAGCGTGAGCTGGATCGTCGGCGATCCATTCTGCTCCGTCTCGCCACGCGCCACCGCCCGGCCCAGCGCATCGTCTATCTCGTAGCGGACCGGCACGTCCTCCGACTTCGTGAAGCTGATTGTAAATTCGTCGCGGGCGGGATTGGGCTGTACGCTCAAAATCTCGAACGCGCCCGCCGCCATATACTGCCGGATGAGACCGTCACCACACGCTGTAATGTATGTAAATGCCGAACCCGAGTCGTCGATAGATGCAATGCAATCCGGCGCGAGACCAAGTGTGTTATCGAACGTGATATTCGAGAGCGTCAGAGACGTCGTGATCGAATCTGCGAGATACACGTTGAATTGGAGCAGGCCGATTGTGTCACCATTTGGAATGGGCTTTAGATCGAAATGCTGCACTTGCGCCGTGGAGGGACCGCTGGTCTTTGATGGGGCAAGTCCGCTCGTGTAGCCAAGCAAATCATCGTTGTGCGTGATGTCGAAGTGCAGACCCGAAAGCCCCGACGCATCGCCTGTCAGAATTACATCGTACGTCACCGTGCTACCCGACTTTGCACTATCCGGCGATGTGAGCGTAAGATGCAAGCGAGCAGGAAGAATAATACTTGCAGTCAGCGGGACTGACACTGTCCCCGTATCCGCATTACTCTGGAAGACGAGCACTCCGTTCATGCCAGCGCTATCGGCAGTCAGATGCAGACGGACTTTTGCCGAATCGCCCGGCGCAATCACGATTGGAAAGTTCGTGTCAATCCGGTAGGGCCCGCTCGCACCGCGTACGGAGTCTCCGAACACCGTCAACACATCGCATCCCGTGTTGTGAAGCGTGATCGTTGTGTCCCGCGATTGGCAAACGAACACGCTGCCGAAATCCGCGTTCGCCAGATTCGCGGAGATATATTTCGACCCCGGCGTGCCAAGACCGAAAATGTTAACTGTGTCGTACCGGATCGTATCGTGACTGTGGAGACTCCACGACATAAACGAGAGCCAAGCGTGGTGCTGCCCCGTCCACCAGGGACGGAAGTGGAGTGTAAACACCAACTCGCCATTCGGTGCAATCGTCGTGTCGCGATCGGACGAGAGTAAGTTGATCGTTTGTTCGTCCGTCATGATGTGAATATTCCGGAGCGTCAGCGTGTCACAGCCGGTGTTGCGGAGCGTGTCGGTGAATGTAGTATCGCCAACGCAAATCGAAAAGCTGCCAGCCTGAATTGAGGTACTTTGAACGTTGAGAATAGCTTTTCCCCGCACGCCCACGCCGGAGAATCCGAGTTGCGGCGTTTGGGTGAGGCCCATCGAAACCACCGTGAGCGCCGCAGTGCCAGAGAACGAACCTGAATCCGGCGGCACAAAACGAAAGCGCAAACGCACCGAATCGCCGCTTGCAATTATGATCGGCAATGAATCACGAAGCCACGAGAAGCCGCTGCCGAGTATAGATACATTCGTTAGCGTATCCGATGTGCAGCCAGTATTGATAAAGACAACACTCGTATCGCGCAAGCCACCGCAAGTGCTGAGCGAATCGAAATTGAATTGCGTGAGCGACGATAAAAGACTCGGCGATTCGGGCGTCGCGGTAGCCGTGATCGTTATGAGAGTATCGAACGGCAGCGAGGTATCCGGCAAGAAGTTCACCCCGCGCACATGAAGATGTGTTGTGAAGTTGCCGGATTGCTTTAGCGGTGTAAACCGAACATAAAACGAATCGCTTGTTCCGCCGCCGAAGGTCTTCGGCAGTGCTGCAACCGAGTCGAGCGCGAAGTGAATCGTATCGCCAACAAGCGCGATGCTATCGACACGCAACCCATTCGGGCAAGCGTTGCTGAAGATTCTCGCCATAACCTTGCTTGCATCGCATGCTTTTACACGAGGAATAGCGTTCACAATGATAGCTGAAGTATCGTCTTCCTTCAGCGCACCATCACCGCCATCTGTGGTAAGCCAGACTCCTCCATCTTTGTCGAAGGCGATTACTGAACCGCCCCGACAGGTGGGCAATACGAAGAATCGAGTGTCGGCCACATTCGAGGGGCCATTAACAAATTGCCAGCTTTGCCCTTGATCAGTGCATCGGTACATGCCTGGTCCGCAGATACTTTGGATATAGAAAGCTGGACCCGAGCCCTCAATATCGCCAGTAGTATTTATTGGATTTGAGCACGTAGTGATTCCAGGCGCAGACGGTCCAGGATTCCACGAACTTCCAGTATCCGAAGAGAACCACAGCCTCGTGCTTTGGCCTATGCCCAAGGGCATCTCACCATAAACAAAAAAAGTCCCAGTCGTTTTTTGGTAATACAACCCCCATGCCTCTTGACCGAGACCGACCCCCTTCCAGGTTGTACCCGCATTGCTCGTCAAATAGCATCCAAGCGAAACAAATTTTCCATTATTGACCGGTTGAAGTCCCGTACTCACCATGCACACTGAATCAGACAAAGCGCCAATACCTCCATTGCTCAAAAAGAGGTTGCCATTCTTAGATTGAAGAACATTGTTCCATTGAACGGAATTAGGAACCACAGCCCAGGAGTTGCCTCCATCGCTAGTTCGATAGAGTCCCGGAAAAGTGTTCCAAGAAATACCCGTCGCATGAATTGTCATCCAGCCATTGAGCCGGTCTACCATGCGAATCGATGTGATGCTGCCGACAAAGTTGCTTATTGCAGCAGGAAGTGTTACCGTTGTCCACGAAATCCCGCCATCAACTGTTTTGTAGAGCGAAATGGGGCCATTAGCTGGTGCATTGGCCCAATTCGGAGTACACCCGACCAATCCCGATCTCGCGTCCCAGAAGAAGCAAGTGGTGGGCGTGCCGGGCAACTTAGCGAGATAGCGCCACTGTGATAGGCAAGAAGTAGAGGCTACTCCCAGCAGCACAATTGCGAGACTAATATGAAGGCGATGAATCATTTTCATGGATAAAGAAAGGATGGGCACGGCGTCCATGCCCATCCTTAAGTACGTCTAACGCACGATGAGAAGGGTCTTATTCTGAATCACAACTCCCTGTGGGAATTCGATCTGATAATAATAGACGCCAGCCGGAAGCGCCTGCGCCGTAAAGTAGAAGAAGTGGGTACCACTGTAGGTCACTTCTTCATTGTCTTTCAGGACCTCAATTCCTTTGTCATTTACGAGGCGGATCGAGGCTATTCCTTTGTCCAGAGTCGTGAATGGAATGGTCGTCTTGAATCCTGAAGCGGCGTCGAGCGGATTCGGATAATTCTGATAGCCCTCGCCCTGAGGTGCGATAGCCGTTACGCCGGGCTGGGATCGATTAGAGGCACCAATCTGCTTCCACTCGAAAGTCGGAGCAGCGCGTACCGTGCCCGCTAGCAGACCGATTGTAGCCATGAAACTTCTCATAACGTTAATCCTCCATCTTAAGAAGACCAATGAATGCCCAAAAGGTAACAGCCGAGTCCGAAAAACATTCACGCTTCCCGCTCATCTCGGATGTCATCTGCGCTGATTTGAGTTGAGCTAAGTGGCACAGCCGTTCTCGGCTGAGTGGTCGATCTTTTAGATCGACTGGGTTTTGGGATCGTCCTGGGATTCGCGGACTAAAAGTCCGCTCCCACAGCCGAGAACGGCTGTGCCACTACTATGCTTTTAGACAGGTATGCCGCCGCTACAATTTTTCAGAATTAATCGAAAAGTTGCGATGCCGGGAGGGTCGAACAACGTTGTAATAGATGGAAGGGGTCTGCTTCGCTAAAAACATGAAAGATGAATTGTGAAATATGAATTATTTCGGAAATCTTCAATTGAGTATATAATTTTATGATGTCGCGGGAACAGCCGGAAGGTTGAGACGCGTTAAGCTATAGGGAGGGGTTCGCTTCACTATGACGAGCATTGGTTTTGTATTTTTCCTGTAAGTCCTGTAAATTCAATATATTAGCGAAAGTGTGCGATGGATTGATATCCTTTTGATGTTATACTAATATAGGGGTTCTCTTCACATTCCGATTCGGTGAACTGGGCTGCATTCTGTGAGAACAGATGCACAACTTGGGACTGGCGGAAAAGGATAGAATACCACCCCCTAACCCCCTCCTTCTTTAGGAGGGGGAATACTACCTCGACTTATTGACGATCATGTAGCCGACGCGGAGTTTGTCGTTGGTGGAGTAGTTCGAGGCATTAGTGACCGTGGGCAGCATCTTGATGCGAATCTTGAACGACCCACTCGCGACGTTATCGGCATTGACGATGAAGCCGGCATCCTGCGGGTTTGGCGCAATGCCATCATCGATCATAGCTACGACACTCACGAGCACGATCGAGCCAACCTGGCAGTACCGGTTGTTGATCGTGACCGAGCCGAGGTCCTGCACGACGTTGGCGGTGGGTGCGGCGGTCGGGAGATTGCCGGACGCGCCGAGTGTGAACTCGACGATGCCGCTTGGTCCTTGCTGGGTGTAGGCCGTGCCGCCAGTGGCCGCTTCGACATCGGTGCCCACGCTGGGTGATTCGGTTGTACGTCCGATGGCCAGCTCGCCGTCGTTCAGTTGCAACGCAACGTTAGTGTTGCCCGCGATAGCGTTGCCATTACCAGTGGCCAGCACGCCGATCGTGCCAGTGTTTGCGCTGGAGTTATTCGAGGCGCGACCCCAAAGGCCGATGGCTTGGTTCGAAGTGGAGCCAGTTGCGATGCCATATACTGCGGCGATTTCGTCGGTCGTGCCAGAGTTGATGCTATGCAGCGGATGGGCCGGCGAATTCGTGTTGATGCCGAGGCGCAAGTTCGAGTTATCCCAGACGAGATTCGTGGACCACGCCATCGCGCTGGGACTTGCATTGGTGGCGAGCATGAGATTACCCGTGGTCGCAGGCGCGGCAGTCGGTAACGAATAGTTGATGTCGCTGGATTGCGACCCGGCGGCAAAACTGGTGTAATGGGTGGATGCTGCCGGGAAGCTGACGCCGCCATTTTGAGATGCGTACAGCCGAAGCTGACTTGCTGTGTTATTCGTATTGCCAAGCCAAAGATGCACATTGCCGAAGAAGGCGGTGTTGCTCGACGATACAAAGGCGCTATCGGTCGCAGACGAGCCAGCGTGGAAGCCGAACGATCTGCTGCCGGTGAGCCGAAGGTATCCACCGCCAGCGATGGTAGAGTTTTGAGCGGAGATGTAATTGTTGGTGCCCGTGATGATGGCAGCATTGGCAGAGTTGACATCGATGTAGCCATACTGTCCGCCGAGGATTACCGAGTTATCGGCATAGGAGGTATCATCCCATCCGCCGATGACAGCGGCGCCGGTGTGGAGCGTGCCACCGGCGAGGCCAGCAATGCCTCCGCCGACGAAGGAGTTGAGGTACGCGGAATTGTTGACACCACCGATGACGGCGCCATCATCGCCACGAACGACATTGTGCGCGCCGCCGGCAGCAATGCCGCCGTAAGATCCGGAGGTCACGGTATCGGTGTATCCGCCACCGATGAAGGAATTATCGCCGGCGATGAGATTCTGCTCGCCGCCTGCAATGACACTGACTTGGTTCGAGACCTTGCTATTGAAACTCGCGATGATGCCGCTGAAACTGCCAGTGCTCGTGATCGTGTCCAACGCGCCACCAAGGATCGTCGAGTTGCTCGCGGCGATGCGATTGTGCTGGCCAAAGCCGATGAAGGAAGCGGTGTCACCGGAGGCAATCGTGTTGTCCGAGCCGCCACCGACTGCACTAGCAGGAGCGGTTCCGGTCGCCGGTTGGATTCGCAACGCCTGGGCGTTGTTCACACGGATGGTAAAGGCGGTGTTGTCGGTGGTGCCGAGAAAGTTGGTGCCATCGGTGGTACCGGAGTTTCCAGTGAGACCCCAGGCGAAGGCAGTGCCATTCGTCCAGGCGGTTGCGACGTTGTATGGGCCGCTGCCAGTAATGGAGCTTGCAGTGAGTACCTGATTCGCAGCAGGCTGGGAAGTAGGAAGCGTGTATTGAATGTCAGCACTCTGAGAATTCGCCTGAAAGCTCGAATAATGAGTCGAATTGCTGGGAAACGCTGGACCGCCCGTTTGCGCCATGTAAAAGCGAAGCTGGCTGGCTGCATTATTCGTGTTCGCAAGCCACACATCGACATTGCCAAAGAGCGCAATCTTATTCGCGCTGGCACTGATTGGATTCTGTCCGATACCGTTCTCGCCGTTGAAGCCGAAGGAGCCGACGCCTGTCAGCGTGAGATTGCTGCCGCCGGGAATGGCTTCGTTCGAGGAGAGCGCGTAATTATTCCTGCCTCCGCCAACGGAGGAGTAGTCATCGGCAATATCATACAATCCGCCAGCCACCGTGCCGTAGTTTCCGCCGACGCCATTCGCGCCCGACGCATTGCCACCGCCGCTGACGGTAGCTCCGACGAACCCACCGCCAACGAAATTACCCTGATACCCGCTAATAATATTCGCGCTCGTGACATTCGGCTCGAACCGCATGACGCGCTTCGATCCTTTACTTGCGGCATCGTTATCAAAGACATGAATCTCGAACGGTTGATTATCCTGAGTGCCGAGATAGTTCGTCCCGGGCGCGGTGCTGCTATTTCCGGTGAGGCTCCACGCGCTCACGCCGCCGCCGGAAGTCCAACCGAGCGTGACGTTATAGGGACCGCCCCCAGACACGGCCGTCGCCGAGAGAAACTGATTTACAGCAGGTTGCGAACTCGGAAGCGTGTAGTTAATATCTACCGTCTGAGTGCCCGCAGAAACGCTGGAGAGATTCGAAGCAGCGGGGTTCTGAAATTGGAGTTGCTCTGCCGTGGATCCGGCACTCGGAAGCAGCACACCACCAGTGCCACCAGCGAGAATGCGAAGGTGCTCGACAGAATTTGTCTTAATCTGAAGCGCGCTGTTATCTGTCGTGCCGAGGAAGTTCGTGCCTGCTGTCGTTCCACTGTTGCCTGTCAACCCCCATGCAAAGGCGTTACCGTTGGTCCATCCCATCGTGACGGCATAGGGGCCCGCACCGGAGATACCAGTCGCCGTAAGAACTTGATTAGCCGATGGCTGTGCCGTTGGCAGCGTGTAGTTGATCGTAGAGGATTGGAAGCCAGCAAAGAAACTGGAAAAAGTGCGGGTCGAATAATTGAGACTTGTGCTCGGCGCGTAGAAGCGGAGTGCTCGGGCAGTATTATCGGTGTTGCCCAGCCAGAGATCCATGTTGCCAAAGTAAGCAAGGCGATTGGACGAGGAGAGATCAAGAACACTCGACTGAATCGCGTTGCCTGGGACATTAACCCCGAAGCTCATTGCGCCGAGCGTGAGCGAATCACCGCCGGGAATAGTGCTGAACGAACCAGTCGTGCGGTTGTGGAGGCCACCACCAATTGCGGAGAAATTCGCGGAGGCGCCGACAACATTGCCACCTCCGCCCGCAACAGAAGATCCCATCCCAGCCGTCGAATCTCCAACACCTCCCGCTATTGCCGAATAATCTCCGCTCGCGGTATTCGTCGAACCGCCACCGATGCTTGCGCCGACACCGCTTGCGATATTTCCCGCGCCACCGAGGACCGACGCGTATGTCGCGCTTGCCGTGTTGCCGCCGCCGCCTACAACCGTTGCATGATTCGCGTCTATGGTCGAGCCATTGCTGTTGCCGGCCACATTGAGCGATCCACCGCCGACAAAGCTGAAATCATCCGTGACTGTATTATTGAAACCGTTAAGTCCACCGCCCGCGATCGTTGCGCCGACAACTCCACTCGATACGGAATTCCCTTGGAATCCGCCGATCAGATTCGCGCTCACGCCATTCGGCTCATAACGCATGACGCGCTTCGAGCCATTGGTTGGAGCGTCAGAATTGAAGATATGAATCTCAAATGGCTGATTGTCCGTCGTGCCGAGAAAATTCGTGGGTGGAATTGTGTTGGCATTGCCGGTCAGCGCCCAACCAGTAATCCCGGCGGTATTCGAGATGGTTATCGCGCCGGGAGATGGAGTGATCGCAATGCCATTGCCCGCCACGAGTGCGGAGGTCGATACGGGGTTCTGACCATTGCCGAGCAGTACCTGGCCAAAACCAAATGAGTTCGTGCCGGTACCACCATGCGTTACGGGCAAAATGCCAGATGCGCTTGCGAGATCAACCGAGTCATTGACGATGGCCCAGCCCGAGCCCTCCCATTTGAATATCTGCCCTTGCGTGGCGCCGGCCTGCGCGAGCTTTGCAGGCGTGACGGCACCATTGGCAAGCTTTCGCGTCGTGATCGCGCTATCGGCAACGTCAACCGAAACCTTCGGCCCGGTTGCATTTGCGATCGCAATTGTTTTGTCTGGACTATCGAGAGACTGAATGCCCGATCCACTGATGGCGTTCGAGTGAAGCGTGAGAACATTACCATTAGTCGTGATCGTCATCGTACTATCACCGACGATGTGCAGCGCGCCGGAAAGCTCGTTGATACTCGTCACCACGCCCGAAGCGCCCGGCACAAGTCCTTTTGCAAGATCGGCCTGATGCGCGTTGAGTGCATACGGCGCGCTCGAAAGCGCGGTGCGTGGCAATTCCGTCGAGCCATCGATGCTGACACCAAGATAGTATGCATGATCGAACGCCAGCGTCTTCGGAATGGGAACCACCGAACCAATGATGATATTGAAAACCCCATTCGTTACGCCGATCTCTTGAGATTCCTGATAGAGCGGGATACCACCCGAGATCGTGTCGTAGAGCGCAATCGCGAACAGATGCTGGCCGTTCATCGCCGCGCCGGACGAGGTAACCGTTCCCTGATAGCTCATCGTCTGCGGGATCTGCGCCATGATGGGCAGGCTGGAAGCGCCGCCCCATGCGAGGGCGATCAGAACCGAAAGAGTGTGGCGGATCGTGGACTTCATGGACGCCTCAGGTATTGCTAAGAATTACTGAGTAATAGACATAATTTTGGGCCAAAAAGTATCCACGTTGAAGCTCCTGGTGATCGTCACAAACCGGATGCTGCAGCGGATCATGGAGAGTCCGAAGAATGGCAATGGGCGTTAACGCACTCTGCGAGGTAGAATTGCGATTCCGTGATTTTTCGCTAATCTTTTTCGCAATGCCTGCGTTCTGTGCGCGACTTGATAGAACAGCCGGGTCTCTCCGCTGCCATATTGTTCAGGAATCCACGACCGTATGAGTGAAATTTCTCTTCCGCGTGAGATCATCGGTGATCTCACATCCCCCGTCGCTGGCGATAGCATTGCTAACCCAGCGATTATCATTGGCATCCCCAAAGAGGTCTTCGCCGGCGAACGCCGCGTAGCCGCCACACCGGAGACCGCTCAGAAACTTCAGAAGCTCGGCTTCGAAGTGCACGTCGAGTCCGGTGCGGGAGCCTCTGCCGATTTCCCGGATGCTCGTTACGAGCAGGCTGGATGCAAGATCGTGAGCAACACGCGCGATCTTTGGTCCGGTGCAAAGATCATCCTCAAGGTCCGCGCGCCACAGCCGGATGAAGTCGCGATGCTCTCCGCAGGCCAGATGCTGATTTGCTATCTCGCTCCCGCACAGAATGCCGAGTTGCTTCAAACGATCGCGGCGCGAAAGGCAAGCGCCATCGCGATCGACACGATTCCTCGTATCAGCCGTGCTCAGAAGGAAGATGCGCTCTCCTCGATGGCCAACATCTCCGGATACCGCGCAGTCATCGAGGCGGCCAATCTTTTCCCACGTTTCTTTACCGGTCAAATCACAGCAGCCGGCAAAATTCCGCCGGCGAAGATTCTTGTGATCGGCGCCGGAGTTGCGGGACTCTCGGCGATCGGTGCAGGCCGCGCACTCGGCGCGATTGTTCGCGCCTTCGATGTGCGCCCCGCCGTCAAGGAGCAGATTCAGAGCATGGGCGCCGAATTCCTCGAGGTGAAACTCGCCGAGAGCGGCGAGGGCGAGGGCGGCTATGCGAAGGAGATGAGTCCGGAATTCATCGCTGCCGAAATGGCGCTTTTCGCAAAACAGGCGAAGGACGTGGACATCATTGTCACCACCGCGCTGATTCCGGGCCGGCCCGCGCCGAAGCTCATTACGCGCGAGATGGTCGAGTCCATGAAGGAAGGCTCCGTCATTGTCGATCTCGCCGCCGAAATGGGAGGCAACTGCGAGATGACGGTGCCCGGCACAGTCGCGAAACACAACGGCGTTTCCATTATCGGTTACACCGATCTCCCCAGCCGCATGGCGCCGCAGGCCAGCCAGCTTTATGGCATGAACCTCTACCATCTGCTCAATGATATGGGCGGCTCGGCAAAATACAAAGTGAATCTGGAAGACGAAGTCGTGCGTGGCGCGCTCGTCGTACACGACGGCTCGATCACATGGCCGCCGCCGAAACCAAAGGTCGCCCCGCCCGCAGCACCCAAACCGGCGGCTGCGGCAATGCCAGGTGCGAAGGAAAAGAAGAAGAGCAATCCCCTGATTCCGATCGCTCTCGCCGCAGTTGCTTTTATCGGGCTGACGCTTGGTGCACCGCCCTCCTTCCTATCGCACTTCACGGTGTTCATTCTCGCTATCTTCGTAGGATGGCAGGTGATCTGGAACGTCACGCCGGCGTTACACACACCGCTCATGAGCGTGACGAACGCGATCAGCGGCATTATTATCATCGGCGGCCTACTCCAGATCGGCGGCTCGATGCCCATGGGTGTGATGGTTCTCGGCTTTGCAGCCATCTTCCTTGCTACCATCAACATCGCAGGCGGGTTTCTTGTGACCCAGCGCATGCTCAAGATGTTCAGAAAATAACCTCCAGCACGTTCTATGGATTTCACTCAAAGCTTCGCAAGCGTTAGTTACATCGCGGCCATCGGACTGTTTATTCTCAGTCTTGGCGGGCTCTCACAACATGAGTCCTCCCGGCGCGGAAATATGTTCGGCATCATCGGGATGCTGCTGGCTCTGATCGCTACGATCGTTATTATCAGCACACAGCCGGACATCTCCGGTGGCAGCCTCGGCACACTTGCCGTGGTGTTGATTCTGGCCGGGACCATCGGCGCGACGGTCGCGTCACGCGTGGCGATGACCTCGATGCCCGAGCTGGTTGCGATGCTCCACAGCTTCGTCGGCGCGGCAGCGGTGCTCGTCGGACTGAGCAATTATCTCGGACCTACCCACGGACTCACCGGCTCCGAGCTTTCGATTCACGATCTTGAGATTTATATTGGTGTATTCATCGGCGCGATCACATTCACCGGTTCCGTCGTCGCATTTGGCAAGCTGAATGGAAAGATCAGTGGAAAGCCGCTCATGCTGCCATTGCGACACTGGCTGAATCTTGCAATGATCGTTGCGGTCGTGGTTCTCGGCTGCGTGTTTATGTCGAACGCCAACACTGGAGGCGAGGGCGCGCATGAAGGTCTCACGGCACTCCTCATCATGACTGCGATCGCCTGCGTGATTGGCGTTCATCTCGTCATGGCGATCGGTGGAGCGGACATGCCGGTCGTCGTTTCGATGCTGAATAGCTACTCTGGCTGGGCGGCTGCGGCAGCCGGCTTCATGCTTTCGAACGATCTGCTGATCGTAACGGGCGCGCTCGTCGGCAGCTCTGGCGCGATCCTGAGCTTCATCATGTGCCGCGCGATGAACCGCTCGTTCATCAGCGTGATTCTGGGTGGCTTCGGTACGGGATCGGGTGTTACACCGGCCGCAGGAGCAGCAGCCGAGCAAGGCGAGGTCACGCCGATCACCGTTCCGGACGTTACCGAGATGCTCAGTGACTCGCGAAGCGTCATTATTGTACCCGGCTATGGTGTCGCTGTTGCGCAAGCACAGCATACGCTCGCCGAGATGGTGAAAATCCTTCGCGATAAGGGCGTCAACGTCCGGTTCGGAATCCATCCTGTTGCGGGACGTTTGCCCGGCCACATGAACGTGCTGCTCGCCGAAGCAAATGTGCCTTACGACATCGTCTTCGAAATGGACGAGTTGAACCACGATTTCCCGACCACGGATATTGCGCTCGTAATCGGCGCGAACGACATTGTCAATCCTGCCGCACTCGAAGACCCGACAAGCCCGATCGCCGGTATGCCGGTACTTGAAGTC
>JADGPZ010000154.1 GCA_017882165.1 Candidatus Kapaibacterium sp. | reverse complement strand
CGCTAACCAGATATAAGGACCACGCTCCACTATACCGAGTGCAGCCGCTGAGTCAGATTTGAAATACGGTGGTGGCATATCGGTAAAGTGCGCGAATTCATTCCATGTTGAGCCGCCATCCAACGAACGCAAGTAATGTGCAGAGCCGTAATATATCCAAATCGAACCGCTTGGGCTCGCATAGAATCCACCGCGTACACCAGCCGGAACATTCACGGGCTTGTAGGTCAGTCCCCCATCGTCCGAGACCAGCGGCGGCCACGATTGTACCGAATAATATTTACCGTCCTCCAATAACTTGGCTTGAATATTTTGTTTTGGCATTCTCAGTTTCCATGATCGGCCATGATCGGGTGACGACCAAATCCCACTGAGTTCGTCGAAGGCCTGGATTGTCCCGTTACCATCTACAGTAATCTCCGTTATTCTGATCCTGCTATCAAGTTCATGCATACGGATGAACGCTAAACCATCAAACGCCACACTCACCTGCGACCCACCATCGCTCGCGCTCACAAAGCCATGATTGGTTGCTTCCGTGAACATCGCATCGTCGTACGGACGTTGAGAGACAGATGCGAACGCATGGGTATGCCATGTCAGACCACGATCGCTCGATTCTTCGGGACCACCGTACCATGCAACGTAAGGCTCGGAAAAACTATAAAGAATACCGGTCGAATCCACAACGATCATTTGATCCTCCACCCGAGAACGTGGCATGATCGATACGATTCGAAGTTGCTCCTGGAGTTCGAACAGTGTGTCGCTCACGATGAGCACAGTTCCCCACGTTGACCGCAGCAATTGGACTGGCGTGTTGCGAACGGCGGTGATCGCGAATGACGTGTCAATTGCTGTGAAATCGGACTTTAGGCGATAGAGCTTGTCATAGTGGACGATCAGTTGATTCTCGCCATCGAAAATCATCGACTGCACACCAGGAATGAGCGTTGGTGGAACGACCTGTACCCATTTTTCCAGCGAGTCCATACGATAAATACCAGCACCGACGGTCCCGAAGTAGGCAGTGCCGGATGAGTCGAAAGCAAACGCCGTGAGCTGAGCGCCAGGATAAATCCAATACCACGGAGCCCAGCCGCTGGCCCATGAGTATCCGTCTTTCGAGTAGAGAACTTGGTTCCGATCGTCGCGGCCAAGCAGGTCGCCCTTCGGACCGAGTGCGAGCATCGTAACACCCAGACCACCGAAGAGTCCAGTATTGATTTGCGTCCAGTTTTCGCCTTCGTCCGTCGATTTGAACACACCTTTATCCGAAGTAGCCATATAAACAAGGCTGCCCGGCCCGGCGACGACTTGCGTTACGCTGTCGGGAAATGGATTGCTCTGCACGAGCTGCCAATGCCCGGACGACGAGTGAGCAAGAGAAATGTGCGGAACGATCGTAGCGGCACCAACAAGAGCCGCAAAGACCAAACTGGTTTTTTTCATCGGTTTTGGCAAAAATAAATTAAAGATGCTCTAATATACACAATTCCAGAATGAAATGCAAATAGGGCTCTCTGCCGGAACCGGCACGCGGCAGTGGCAGTTTTGCACCCGCTCAAATCAAGCCACCGCAAGGAGGCTAAAGTTAGCGAGCGCGGGAGTGGCGAAATTGGCAGACGCACTACTTTGAGGTGGTAGCGCCGAAAGGTGTGGGGGTTCAAGTCCCCCCTCCCGCACAACCTGGATTACAGTGATTCGAGCGGATTACGCTCATTGATTTTGGGCTTTCCTGAAGTTTAGGTTCTAAGAGGAGTCTTCGAAGGTCAATCACATCCAATAATCAATCCGAGTAATCCGCCTCAATCAGCGGAATCCAGGTTCAATATCCCGCTGCCGCCAGCCCGCTCCGTAACTCCTGTAAGTACGTCGGATGCACCTCGCCATAATAGAGCGTGCTCGGTTCAAGCACCAGCGTGCCGAATGTCGATGGATTGCCTGATTCGAATTGGCTCGTGGCCTGCACGGTCACTTCGTTGGGATGCGTGGGATCGTCCACATCATAGACCAGTGCGGTAAAACCGAGTGTCGCGGCATCACCGATTCCGGCAAGTGTCGATAGCTCTACGCCCGCCTCGTCCGCCCCATGCACCGGGACGGGCTTCTCGTAAAATCGAGCCGGATTTGTCTCGAGATTCAGGAATCCAAACGGGATGCGAGCGCTGAGTGTGTAACCAACGACCCCGCCTTTCTCCGTATCGTAGGTCATTTGCGCGAGCGCGGACTTTAGTCCCTCCTGCTGAAGTGGTGTCAGCGGGGCCGTCGAGGTGTGAGTTACTTGCGTGGCGCGTCCCGGTCTGTGCGGGAGCGCGAATGTAATATTCGTCACAAGCGAATCGATCGCGGTCCGAAAGGTGGGGACTCCACCTTCCGTGGAGAGGAGGCGCCGGTCGCGATTGAGGCGATCGCCTGTGAATTTGGTGTCAAACCAGAAGGATACGCGATCATTGTTCTCCATCTTGGATTGACCGCCGATCACGTAATCATCCCGGACGCGAACGGCAATATATAAAAACTCGTCATTGTAAGCGGTCTGAATGCTGCTGATCGAGAGATCGCGCGCATCGCGCCGGAAGCCACTCCCAGAGACGATAAGATCGCTTGTCGTGTCGGTCATGAGGTGCCCGTATCCTGGATAGATCTCACGCAACCGCTGATAGGACGGGAGCGTGAAGTACGCAAGCTTCAGTGTTGCATCATCGGAAGCGTTTGCTAAGTAACTCTCTCGCGTGCGGAGTGTCTCGTAGTTCCTGTAGACCTCATGGCCGATTGGATGCGACTTCGCCTTCGTCCCGCTCTTCAGGTCTTCCTTCTCCGTTTCGAAGTGATCGACAAGTGCCACGTCGCCGGATTCAATCGAGTAGCCGTCCTGCGACCACAGTTCATCGCCAGTCTTTTGCGTAATCGTCACGACGGATCCCTCGATCGACAGTCCGACCTCGATCGGTGACTCGATGAATATAACCGGCTTCTCAAAGCGGTTGACCAGTTGCTGATTCTTGACGTTCTCGAAAAGAAAAACACGCACCTGACCGCGAGCCGCGCCGGGATTGTAGAGCGACAGAGCAAGGTCTGGCAGCGTGTCGTTCGTGAAGTCTCCGATGGCAAGACCCCAGACCTTCTGGTTTTCGAAATCCGGTACAATCGTCCGAAGCTGCTCGGCAAGGACGGGGCTATGGAGTTCGTTGCCGATGCGCGGGAGCATGCTGTCGAGGAGCATGCCTTGGGCATGAACCATGCGAATTGGAAGGCAAGCAAGAAGAATTGCGAATGAGCCGGCGAGGAAGCGTGTTATCATCCCGTCAAAAATACGGAACGCTGGAGCTTAGTTCATACTTCACACATCTTAATTCATATTTCCCCCAGTGGCATATCCTTTTTCCGAGATCGAGCAGAAGTGGCAGGACGCCTGGCGGGCGGGCGAAGTCTATCGCGTGCGCCGGGACGAAACCAAGCCGAAGTACTACGTCATGGACATGTTCGCCTATCCTTCCGGCGAAGGTCTTCACATGGGGCATCCGCTGAGCTACACGGCCGTGGATGTCATGATGCGCCTGAAGCGAATGCAAGGCTTCAACACGCTTCGCCCGACCGGCTGGGATGCATTCGGACTCCCTGCGGAGCAATATGCTGTGAAGAACAAGCTTCACCCACGGGTCACGACGGAGCGGAATATTGCGAACTTCAAGCGTCAACTTGAGTCGCTCGGTTATGGCTACGATTGGTCGCGGGAGATCAATACGACTGATCCAAACTACTTCAAGTGGACGCAGTGGATCTTCCTCAAATTCTACAATTCGTACTTCGATACGATCGAACAAAAGGCAAAGCCGATTGAGGATTTAGTACACCACATCGAGAAATACGGTACAGCCAATCTACCCTGTAGTGGCGCGGTTTCCGCGCCCGGCTCGGCTGGGAAACCCAGCCACTACACTTCGGAGGAATGGTTGCGTGCCTCAAATAAGGAACGTGCCGATTTTCTCGCGTACTGCCGGTTAGCGTATGTATCGGATGCGCCTGTTAACTGGTGTCCAGAGCTTGGCACGGTGCTCGCGAACGAAGAAGTCGCCGATCAGGAGGAAAAAGGATTTACAGTTGTCCGGCGCAACATGCGGCAATGGATGCTGCGGATTACAACCTACGCCGAGCGCTTGCTTGCCGGTCTTGATGGTCTCGACTGGCCCGAGAGTACGACCCTAATGCAGCGCAACTGGATCGGGCGAAGCGAAGGTGCAGAGATCGACTTCCCCATCGCCGGCTTTGATGAGTCGCTCCGCGTCTTCACTACACGACCCGATACACTCTTCGGCGCTACCTACATGGTGCTGGCCCCGGAACATCCATTGGTAGCAAAGATCACGACAACCGAGCAGCGAGCAGAGGTCGATCGTTACTTAGATGACGTTCGCCGCAAGAGCGATTTGGAGCGCGTCGATCTGTCGCGTGAGAAGACGGGGGTCTTCACCGGGGCGTATGCGATGAATCCCGCAACCGGGCAACCGATCCCAATCTGGATCGCCGATTACGTGCTCATGACCTACGGCACTGGTGCGATTATGTCCGTGCCGGGTCACGATGAACGGGATTTCGCATTTGCGCAGGCGTTTAGCCTGCCGGTGGTGCGCGTTGTGCAAGCGCCGGGGGTCGATGGCGACGAGCCACTCCTGAAGGCATTCGAGGAAGAGGGAATTGCAGTCAATTCCGGCTTCCTCTCCGGACTTGCGACCGGCGAGGCAAAGGAGAAGATGATCGACTGGCTCATGGAGAACAAACTCGGTAGCCGATCAGTCAAGTACAAGCTTCGCGATTGGCTTTTCTCCCGTCAGCGGTATTGGGGCGAGCCATTTCCGATGATCTGGGTGGATGACGGCGACGGAGCATACCCAAAGGCCTTGCCCGAAAGTATGCTGCCGGTCACACTGCCGGAAGTGAAGAGCTATTCTCCATCTGGTACGGGCGAGTCACCGCTTGCGACGATACCGGAATGGGTCAACACAACAGACCCGGAAACCGGAAAGCCCGCACGGCGCGAGACGAATACCATGCCGCAATGGGCAGGGTCGTCCTGGTATTACTTGCGGTATCTCGATCCGAAGAACGATCGCGAACTCGTTTCGAAAGCAGACGAGCAGTACTGGATGCCGGTCGATCTCTACATCGGCGGCGCGGAACACGCCGTCACCCACTGGCTCTATGCCCGCTTCTGGCATCAATTTCTATTCGATCATGGGATTGTCTCGACGCGCGAGCCATTTGTGCGGGCGTTCCATCAAGGCATGTTACTCGGCGAGAACGGCGTGAAGATGTCCAAGTCGCTCGGCAATATCGTCAATCCCGACGAGTACATCGCAAAGTTTGGCGCGGACTCGATGCGGCTCTTCTGCATGTTCTTGGGGCCGCTTGATGCGATGAAGCCGTGGGACTCCAAGGGTATTATGGGTGTCCACCGATTCCTGAATCGCATTTGGCGAATCGCGGTGAGCGAAGTGGGCATGACCGATCTCTCACGCATTACGGAGTCCGAACCAAAGCGCAATCTCGATCGCACGTTGCACCAGACGATCAAGAAAGTCACGGAGGACATCGACGCGCTTCGATTAAACACCGCGATCAGTGCGATGATGATCCTCCTAAACGCCATGGAGGAAGAATCCGGCGGCATTCCGCGCTCGGCATTCGAGGCATTGCTCAAGCTCCTCTATCCCTTCGCGCCACACATCACGGAAGAATTGTGGCAGCGGCTGGGACATAATGAAATCCTTCTGAACGCAGCGTGGCCGGTCTGCGACGAGTCGAAGGCCGTCGAAGACACGATCACGCTTATCCTTCAGGTGAACGGAAAACTCCGAGACAAACTCGAAGTCCCGCTCGGCCTCACACGAGAAGACCTCGAACGATTCGCAAGAGAGAGTCCGAAAGTCCGGCAGCACACGGACGGCAAAGAGATTCGCAAGATGATTGTGGTGCCGGATAAATTAGTCAATGTGGTAGTAGCATGAAATTATGTTTGCTTCTTGGTGGCCCGAGCGCGGAGCGAGAGGTCTCGCTCATGTCCGGCATTGGCATGGCCCGCGCGCTGGCGAATCGCGGACACGATATCACACTGCTCGATCCGGCCACCGGCCGTGCGATGCGTATCGAAGATTTCCATGCCGACCCGCCCAAAACGGAGCACCCGAGTGCGCGCGAACTTGGTGAATTGTCGCAAGGCGATGTCGTGTTGCGAAGTCTCACATCGAGCACCGTCCTCGGAGCGGATATGGTGGTGTTCGGACTCCACGGCGTACCAGGCGAGGACGGACTAATGCAATCGGTGCTTGAACTGCTCGGTAAGCCCTTTACAGGTTCCGACTCGCGTGCAAGCGCGATCTGCATTGATAAGCACTTTGCCAAGATCATACTCAAAGATGCTGGCATTGCGGTCCCGAAGGGACTCATCGTAGCGACGAATGCGCATCCTGCGGATCGTCACGCCGCATGGGAGCTGGCAAAGATCGAGTTTGGGATGCCACTCGTCATCAAGCCGAACGATCAGGGATCGACGGTGGGGCTCACGATCTTAGGTGAAGAGTCGGAAGACTCATTCAACAAAGCGGTCGATCTCGCGCTCGAATACTCGGCGAAGGCGCTGATCGAGGAGTTTATCGAAGGACGCGAGCTAACCGTTGGTATCCTGGATTGCGAGGCGCTGCCAATCGTTGAGATTACAACGGCAGGTGGTTTTTACGATTACCACCACAAGTATACGCCCGGGATGTCTTTTCATGCCTGTCCGGCCGATCTTCCGTCCGAGATCGCCTCCGGCATTCAGGCAGATGCACTCAAGGCGTTTGAGGTGGTCGGCTGTCGAGGGTATGCGCGAATCGATTTTCGTCTGAGGCCCAACGGCACTTACTCGTGTCTCGAAATCAACACCTTGCCCGGCATGACTGCAACCAGCCTGTTGCCGGACGCCGCCGAAGCCGCGGGAATCTCGTTCGAAGATTTGTGCGAGAGGATCGTTCGAACAGCGATTCGAGAGTAGATCAAATAATGGCCGATAGTGGTGTCGAGCCGGAAGTTGGTGGTCAGATAATCCCGCAGCTCCGACCACATGCGAAGTGCATCATAGGAATCCATCGAGCTACCTGTGATGTACTCTTTCGCATCGCCGAATTCGGTTACAAAGTAGTCTGGCTTTGACTGACGAAGCTGATTGAGCATTTCGCTCTTCCATGCTGCTGGCGTCCATTCGGTTCGGAGTGGCGTTGCAGTCAGGCACAGCGTCGTTGGCAACTTATCCGCGTAGAGATAGATCGCAACGTCGTTGCCCCAGAAGAATAGCTGATCATCTTTCGCCATCCGCGACTTCAGGTAGCGGCCAGTTGCCGCTTGCTCATCCCCGTAGTAGTCTTGGATTCTCCTATGCACTTCGGTGCCAGTCTCGTCAGACCGGAGTGCAAGGGCAGCCCATGGAATTGTCTGAGTGTAGATTTTGGCGACTGGTGACGCGAGAATCGCAAAAACTCCGCTTATGCCGAGGAACACCGCAGTGACGGTGCGTCGGGTCGAGCGCAACCATAACGCTTTGGAATGTTCCGCCGCCACCAAGAGACCGATTGAGGCCATCGGCGCCGACACCCAAAGCAGGCGAGCGTATTGATACTCGAACATCTTCCTTTCGAGCAGGA
>JADGPZ010000052.1 GCA_017882165.1 Candidatus Kapaibacterium sp. | reverse complement strand
GCGAGGGCTGGAACGCCTCGCCCCACACGCGCCGATCTCACAATACGATCACAACAAGACCGGTGAGGACAACGCCGACGCGCACCTGAAGCGTCAGGTCATGGGCCGCGAAGTCGTTGTGGCAATTACAAATGGCCAGCTCGATTTCGGTCCGTGGGAGCAAATCTTCTACGGCGAGTTCGATGGCCGCCGCCGGAAGCGGGTGCTGATGAAGATTATTGGGGAATAGCTGGGTCAAAACCCCATAATACTCAGCTCCTGCAGAATCGCCGTGATCTGCGGGTGCTTCATCAGTTCATCGTAAAGCCAGCTCGATTCGGACTTGGCGGTTTCGAGATGCTCAGCGGCGCGGGCGCGATCGCCGGAGAGCAGCGCCTCACGTAAGTCACTGACGCGCTCAACGTCAGCGTGGCTCACTCGCCGGCCAAGCGTCTCATGCAGCGCTCCGAACGCGCCAAGGATGCGCTCCCGCTGCTGATCACTTTCGCTGGACTGCCTGCTCTTCGCTTCGTCGGGGTTCTCGAAAACTTCTTGATCGCTCATGAGATTGTGGATGAGTAACGAGCGGAGGTGCCTCGCTCGTTACTTAGTTACGACCAGACGTCGCGTTTCGACGCCCTCATCGGTTAGCAGTTCAACATAATAAGTACCAGATGGGAGCCGCGATGCGTCGAAATCGTATGAAGTAGCCCCGGAGCGCGCTGTGCCAGCGTAAATTGCCTCCGCAATCCGTCCGGTTGGGTCAACGGCCATCAGCCGAATCTTCTTCGTCTGATCCAGTGAGAGCGTAACATTGACAAGACCGTGCGCTGGATTCGGACTGACCGAAAAACTCCGTGCAATACTTGCTCCGCTCCGAACACCTTGAGTCGGGTCAGGAGGAGCCGACACGAATGTTTTGAACACACCCGCGCCTTGCGTTGCGATGGCGACGAATCCATCGGACTGTCGTGCGTCCATGTTCTCGACCGTGATGCGGCCAATCGTAGCAAGCCCTTCGGGAATCCATCGGACATTGGATGTAGAAATGTCGGTTGCAGAGAATAGTCCTACGCTTGTCCCGACAAGGTAGAGCGTCTGTCCGCCCTGATGCACAATTGTGACCCAGCGTGTCGAAGGCCCATCGCCCGAGCCATCCGGATTCTGTTCTAGATTGCCGCTGATGTTCCGCCAGTTCTGTCCGCCATCGTCCGATGCGAAGAGGCTGATGACGTGATAGTTTGAGAAGCAGGCAACGATCTTGTCCGCATTCTCGGGATCGACCGTCACGCACGAGATGAAGGCATTCTGTGGAAAGATCGAGCCGGTAATCTCAGTCGGAGAGGGATTTGCGCCATCGGCTCCATCGACACGGTAGAGGTGTCCACTGCTCGTGCCATAATAAAGGCGGTGCGCCGGTACTACGGACATTCCAAGCGCGGTGATAAAGCTTCCATTTGCAACAGAGCACCGTGAGAGCTGATCCCAGTTCGTCGAGGATGTCGTGAATGGAGGGATGCCCGCAAGATCACTGTTGCGCCAGAGATGATTGTTCTCGACAAAATAGAATTGATCCGGATTCGCTGGATCGAGCATATACGGCGTCACAAATTGCGGTTGAGAAATTCCCTGCGGCTGGAGACTCCACCAAAGGTTGGTATTGATGGATTCACGATAGGCGTAGCCAAATTGTGAGGATACGATTACCGACTGGCTGTCCATCGCGCAGTAGCAGCCGTCCCCGCCTCCGACCATTTGCCACTGCCCCCCACTACCAACGGAATCGTACCATGATCCCTGATCCTGAAAGCCGCCCACGATCGTTGTATCCCCGGTGCGGTAACGGTCGATGGCGACCACGTAAATGATGCTCGCAGGGTCGCCGTTATTGAGGTTCTGCCAGATAATGGGATGATTCAGGTCCTGATCGGCTAGGCAGTCCTGTGTCAAATAGATCCCTCCATCGTTAGCGGAATACATTTTGTTCGGGTTGCCCGTGCAAAAGGCAACATCGTGATTGTCAGGGTGGTGGTTTGGATACGACTGCTCGACATTTTGATCGTAGTTGTAACCACCAACCCATTCGACGGCGGAGGCAGTAGAAAAGCCATCTGGCGAACGGTAAAAATTCGTGCCGCCGAAGAAGACGACATTCGGATCGTTCGGATGCACGCTAAGCGCAACTGCATATCCGCCAAGCGTACTGGCACCTGCAACATCTCCCGAAACGGGTGGAAGGTTAGCCGAACGGTTCTCCCATACGCCACCAGCGCCAGAGCCATCGCCTGAGACAAAGGTGTAATTAAACATGATGGGATATAATCCAGCAGAATCATCCGAGCCACCAACATAGACGATCTTTTCGTTTGACGGAGCGATTGCGATCTTCAGCCGCTGTGTCGCCTGCGGCCAATTGGCTGGGGTGATGTTGGTCCAGTGAAGACCATCGGTCGATCGCCAGACTCCCGCCGTAGCGGGCGTCGAAGCATCCCAGGACGCTTGACTGAGATAGGCATAGAGGATGCCGGTGGAAGTAATTTGCACGTCCGTGCAGAACGATTTGTGTGCCGCATCACCAAGAACGTGCGTCCAGCTTGCACCACCATCGGATGATCGCATGATCGCGCCAAAGCCAGCGGCATAAATAATATCCTGCGACGGTTTCGAATTATCGACAACGACATTCCAAACGCCATCGAATGCGCTGTCGAGTGTGGTGCCGGTTTGATCCTGGGTGGAGGGTAGGACAAAAAACTTCTTGCCACCATCCGTCGATTTGTAAATGCCATTGCCGATGTCAGTGGTCCGCCAGCGGGGAGCGTCAACGACTGAGGCGCGACGGTCGGTCGTACTGAGCAACTCGCCCGTGCCGCAGTACCAAGTGCCGGTCTTGCCAGTCCGGTGGTCCTGCACAAGCGACATGATGTCCTTTAGTTCATCGGGTGCTGTCGAGCGCATCCATGACATACCGCTATCGGTACTGCGCCAGACGCCGCCCTGCGCAGTCGCGATCAGGACGTTGGCTTCGTTCGAAACGTCGATACCGATTGCCTGTGTGCGTCCTCCAGCATTGAACGGTCCTGCCGATTGCCAGCCGTTGGTTTGAATCGTGGAGTTTGCCGTTGCAACGGCATAACCTGCCGAGTTCACAGCGAGCGTTCGGGCATAAGCCATTTCGCGGACATGAATGCCACGCGGAATCTCGCCCGTTGCCGGATCGCGCAAGCGAAGCCACTCCCAATAATTCTTGGCCGCGATATTCTCGGCCATCGGCTCGGCCGAGGCGCGGTGTGTCCTGGCAGAGTGATGAAAGCTGGCCGTAGAATAGAGGACGGCACCAAGGGACAGGATGTAGATCGGAAGCAGTATCTTACGCATCGTCAGATTAGCGGAGATGGACATATTTTATCGTCGCAAGTTGGTTCGCAAATTGAACACGGATATAGTAGACTCCATTCGGTAGTGTGCTAAGCATCCCATCGAGTGCAATGGCCTCAGGTGTGGCATTGACCGTTCGCTCTAATTGTGCATACTGCTTTCCGAGGACATCGCGCAGGTCGATCCTCACCAGAGAGCCTGCTGGCACATTCGTCTCCAGTTGGTCTTGGCCGTTCAGAAATGCAATGGGTTCTGATTGCGAGACGATACGTGATTCAACATCTTCAAACGCGATCACATAATCATCCGATATCGATGAACAGTGATAGGCATTTGAAACTGTGACCGTATACGTTCCACTCTTGGTCACGGCGTAACTCGTTTGCGTTGCGCCCGGAATCGGGACGCCGTTACGATTCCACTGATTATTGGTGGAGGCGCTCGAATACAGCGTGTTTCCAGCGCGAGTAATGGCGGGCACGGGCGGAGTCGTTCGAACGGTGACTTGGACGGCTAGGGCAACGGCGGCGCAGCCGTTCGCGCCAAAAGTCGTGACCCAATACCGCCCGGTTGCACGCACAATGATCGAGCGCGTTGTGTCACCGTTGGACCATCGGCATGAGACGCCCCCACTTGCGGTGAGCCGAAGAGAATCGGTTTCACACAAGTCGATTACACCAGTAGGAGCGATCGAAGCCGTCGGCGCTGGCGATACCAAAAGATTCACTCCGTTGTCCGGCGTGACAATTGAGGGCGATGAAGACACGACTCGGATCCTGTACTTCAAACCGGAGTGCAGTTTCGGTGGAACTGCGGCCAGGATGGTGCAGGATCCAGTACCGTTGTGTGCGCCGATATGGGTCGGGATCAGGAATCGGCCGAGTGAATCCGATAGCTGGACATCGTACATATTCGCGAGATAGAACGTGCCGACCGTGCGAATCGAGATCGGAACAGAATCTCCCGGACAGAGTGTCGCTTGCGGTGGCATCGAAAAAAAGAGGTCTTGGATAGTTAGCTCGGCAACGAATCCATTCTGGGTGCTCTTTGGAGTCTTCGCAATTCCGCCAAAATAGGATAGTCCGCAAATGGCTCCGCTGATGAATAGCCCTGTCGATGTATCAACTGCCAGCGATGGGAGAGTAACACTCGTGTTCTGTGCATCATACCAAGATGTCACCCACCGCGGTTTGAGCGCGGTATCGAGCTTCAGAATGTAAAACGTTCCGCCATGACTCTTGACCGTATCGATCACCAGGTTCGTCATGAGCCGGCCGATCAGGTAGAGGTTCCCAAGCACATCCGCCGAAATGCACGAGACGGCGAGTACCGTACCACTATTTCGGACATACTTTGCCGCGCCACCATTGGCTGGAATCCGGACGGCCATCACAGTTGGACCGTTGCCACCAAAAATATATCCACAGGAGTAGCAAAGTGTGCCCGGCCCGATCGAGTCGAGCGCCTGCGCCCATCGGACTCTTCCACTGCTGTCGTAGCTTGCAGCAAATCCAAAGACCTGATTATTTTTCGATGGCTTGATCGAGATGCCTCCGATTGTGGCCGAACCTGTGTATCCGCCACCGATGTACACATTCTCCACCGAGTCAAGGCAGATACTTCCTGCCGTCGCGGTATCTGTCTTGATCCAACGAATGTTTCCATTTGCGTCGAGTCGCATCGTGTGCATGCCGCGCGTGAGGGTGTACTGGACAGAGTCCATTCCCATGAGAATCGCGCCGCGCGAATTGGCTGCGATATACAGCGACTGGCCCGACGGACTGACCGCGATTCCATTCGCGGAAATCGTCGATGCGTTTTGCGAAGTAATTCTCCAGACGAGGTGCCCTAAGCGGTCGAACTTTGCCACGAAGAGACGATTCGCGCGTGGTGGCGATATACCGAGGGCAGCACTATCGGCCAGGACACCGGTGACGTAGACGTTGCCAGCCTTATCGATTCCGATTGCGACGGGCTGGGCCGAATAGATCGCTTGCAGGTTCGCAGCCCAGACAAGTGTCCCCCCTCGGGAGTACTTGCCAACGACGGCATCCACGGGTCCGTGTGAAGAAAGGGTAACGCCGCCAAAATTTACGATGCCACTGAAGGTACCGGTGAAGTATGAGTTGCCCTGCTCGTCCGCCGCGATTGCGTAAGTGGCGCCGCCGACAGTATTGCCCTGAAGATTTACCCAACCGAAATTATGCACCTGAGCGCAAGCATCCATCACGACCGTGCCGCCAAGGGCCGTCGCTACGACGCAAACGAGAATGAGTCTTCGATAGGACATTCTTGAAAGTCTAACAAGCCGAATTTGGCAGGCAAAATTCCTTCATAAGAGCATGGACGAACCCGCTCGTCATTATCGGGACGGAGGCTCATGGCTGCTTGGAGCAATAACTGGAGAATCAAAGCACGGCTCCATTTGCAACGAGTGAACCCGCACACCGCCACGAGGCGGTGTCTCCCTGCCTATTGAACACACAAAGCGAGAGAATAGCACAAAAGATCATTGCTGGATTTCGGCGGCACTAATACGCAGTGTCTCTTGTCATTCTGTCCGAAATTGATGGGTCTCGCGGCCGCAAAGTATTTGGCTTCGCTGCGGGAGATTCTTCGCTGAACTTTCGTTTGTCTCTGGATGAGAACCTTCATGCGCTCTGTTCTTTTTCTTTTCACATTCGGATTTGGATTTGTCGCTTCGGGATTCCCGGGCAATCCGATGCTTGGCGCTGCCCGCGCTCAGGCCTTCGTCCACAATGCCATCGCCGACGGTGGAATCGACCGGCTCTGGGACGCCGTTGGCCGAGATGATACATCCGCGATCGCTGCGGTTCTAACGGCCACGCCCGAGCTTCTGAGTCAGACCAACGAGTACGGCTGGACGGCGCTCGACCAAGCGTCCTTCGCCGGAAAGGAAAAGGCTGTTGCGTATCTGGTAGGTCGCGGAGTGAAGATCGAGGTTGCCGATCCAGACGGTGAGAGGCCGCTGAGCCTCGCGGTAGCGAATGGCCGGACCGGAATTGTCCGTTTCCTGCTCGATCACAAGGCCAATCCAAACGCGGCGAACGAGCTTGGCGAGACACCCCTCTATCAGGCTGCGGCGAATGGCAAGTTAGAATGCGCGAAGCTGCTCTTGCAGCATGGCGCGAAAGTCCAGCTTGGACATAGTGCGGAGGGACTCAATGTTCTGGATGCCGCTGCGCGTAGCGGCTACGACAGCGTTGTACTTCTACTCATCCAGCATGGGGCTTCGGCAACGGCAGTCATGCACCATCCCGGTTCTGAACTCGATGGCTTCACGCCGCTTCACTTTGCTGCGGAGGGTGGTCATGCCGATGCTGTCAAGACGTTGCTGGATCACGGCGCGAAGGTGAACGCTCGCGCCACGAATGGCAATACACCACTGCACATGGCGGCCTCACTCGGTGAGACCGGACATGGAAACGATCCGGTTGTCCGGCTGCTCATCGCAAAAGGAGCGAACGTCAACGCTGTCAACAAGTACCATCAAACCCCGCTCCATCAGGCAACGTGGGAAGCCAAGGAGATGACGGTACTCCACTTACTCTCGCTCAAAGCCGATCCCAATATTGCTGACAGTTCTGGTGACACGCCGCTCCACCTGGCCGCCCATGCCGGTCGGCAAGGCATCGTTACGGATCTTGATCGGAATGGCGCTCACGTGAATCAGCCCAACCGTGCAGGGCAGACCGCACTCATGATGGCAACCGAGGGCAATTATGAGGTGGTCGTCGATTCGCTGCTCTCACAAGGCGCCGATCCAAACGTCCGCGACAAACAGGGGAGGACGTCGCTGTACTATCTCGCCACCGCGAATTTCACGTTTTGTGCCACGCGCCTCATGCGCCACGGCGCGAATCTCACGAGCCGCGATAATGAAGGTCTTACCCCAACCGCCTATCTCCGTATGAATGGCCAGGCCGCCGCCGCCGCTTTTATAGAGACGAATCCGAGATGACCCGACGGTCAATCTAATGAGGCCGATGCCATCTGATACTATTTCAACCTTTCTTAGTCGGGACCATGCACGGCTCGATATGCTGCTCGAACGGCTCTCGAACGATGTCTCTAATATCGCAGCCTACATGGAATTCCGAACTGGGATTTTAAAACACATTCGCTTTGAGGAGACGGTCCTGTTGCCGACTGCGCGACAGGCGAACAGCGGACAAGCCATCGAGCTGGCCGCGAAGCTGAGGCTGGACCACGGCGCGATAGCATCATTGCTTGTGCCCTCGCCGACTCCGACGATCATTCGTGCGATCCAAACCATTCTTGTGACGCATAACGCGCTCGAAGAAGGACCAGACGGAGTATATGCTGAGTGCGACACGCTGTTGGGCGAAGATACGGAGCGCCTCATCCAGGAGTTTGAAACAATGCGGCCGGTTCCGCTGGCAAAGAATACCGATATTCCGCTGGCGATGGAGGCTGCAGGTCGTGCGCTCGAGCGGGCAGGATTCAGTCGCTCACTGATCGACCCTTAACTGCGGCGGCGCACACTATTTTCCTTTTAGGATTAATCGAATCAGGCGCCAGCCCCATATGCCGAGTCCGAGCATCCAAAGTCCCGCGGCCCACACGAGATGTTCTGCAGACGATGCCGGTGCAAACGGTGCTCCGGCGCGAGCGAGCAGTGCGATGGTGCCACAGATGAGACCGATGCGAAGCGGCCAGTTTTTCACTTCGCTTGCAAGACCATGGCCACCGTGCGAGAGCGTGACGCGCATTCCGACGGCGAGAATAAGCAGCGTGAATCCGCCGATGAACATCACGTGCATCATATCCACTCGATAGACTGGCAGGAACGCGACAAGCCAGAGCCCGGCAACGAGCAATAGATTCGCTGCCCACACGCACCACGAAAGAGTCGATCGAACGATCGGGAAGCGCCACGGTTCGACCGTCGCAGCGATCACGACCGTCGCAACAGACGCGCGAACGAAGGTCATCCACGAAAGGCCAAAACCGTATTCAGCAACGATCGAAAAGAGCAGCGCGAAGCCTGCAATGATGTAGAGATAGCGTGGTGATTGGGGGAGTAGGCGGCCTTTGGGTCCACCAACACCTGCAATCTGCACGACGGGCAATTTGTCGAAGCCGAGCAATCGTGGTCCTAAAAATCCACCGACGCCGAGAACAAGCATGAGCGTCATGCCTTCCGTGAGCGAACGCTTGCCCGCAAGCACCCACTCAGTGCCGAGCAATCCCCATGCAGCAAGGGCGTTGATGATCGAGCCTAGCATTCCGGTGAGCAGCGCGATTCCGACGAGCGAAAACGTTACCGGCAGCGCCCCATGACGCCGCAAGTATCGGCGCATGGCGAGTGTCACAAGCATGGCGTAGGCTCCGACGAATGCTGCCTGCCCAACGCCGTATGCTTGTAATTCAAGCGAGACGGCTCCGATGACGATGAGCACCGCAAGCGCCATTTGCGTGAGCAGCGAAGGGCTCTCTGTGCCTGTAAATTTTGGAATGGCCGTTAGCAAGAAGCCTGCGATGAAGCAAAACAGGAATCCATCCGACTGGATGAAGGCATGTGAGATGCCCCAATAGCCCGTGATGATACCATAGTAAGCAAGTGGCCAGACAATCACCCCGGCAAATCCGAGGAAAATGCCGAGAGGGAAGAAGATACGGTATGGATCGATCGGAGTGGAGCGAGAGATATTCAAAGCTGAAAAAGGCTACGGTGAAGTGTTACGCGGCTAACATGCTGGCCGGCAAAGCTGTTCGATAGCGACGCTGCAAGCCAGAGCGGCAGTATGAACTCACTGCGGATTATGCCTTACGGGTTAGTGATGGCGTTCAAAATATTAACGAGATAACAAGATTTTTTTTGCAGCACGAGAGCGACGGTACTTAGGGACAACAGGAATCTGAGCTTCTTTTGACAGCTTACCGTGAGAAGGGCCGTATGGCATGATTTTGGTAAGCATATTAAAAATTTACTGGCTGGGAAGAGCCATTAACGTGATAGAGGAGATGCTGTGCCAAACAAATCCAATCCAAAACAAATGAGGAATGCCTTCTTAAACTTCACTATGGGCCTGGCATTGCTCCTGCTGTTCGCAGGCTGCCAATCATCGCCGACGAGCCCATCCGAGACACCGAATAACACGGTGTTTACGATGGGCGACAAGACGAGCGTCGCGACACAAGCGATAGCGAGTGCGGGCGGGAAACTCACGATCTCGGGTACCCAGACCAAGCTCGATGGGCTGATCCTTACCGTGCCGGACACGGCGTATGCGGGTTCGCGTACGTTTAGCGTTTCCTCCGCTGCCATTACGGGTTCAACGCTTAGCGCCGACCTTGTGGCGCTTACTCCGCTGATCACGATCTCGAACGGTGGAGGATACGCGACGAATCCAATGACGATCCAGATTCCGATCACGCTCCCGACCGGCAGCTTTGCGGGTGCATTCTTTTACAACGAGACCACTGGCGAACTCGAGCCGATTCCGGTCACTGCCGAGACGAGCACATCGATCACAATCTCGACGTGCCACTTTTCGACATCCACGCTGACGAGCCGGATGTCGGGCGGCAAAGGTCCGATCATCCAGTCTGGCACGAGCTACAGCGATATCGTTATCCTTGCAATGGACGAAGCGAAACTCTTTGCCGTGGGCAATCAGATTACGGGTTTCACGCCGGGTGTGGACGATTGGGAATTCACGAACATGGGCAGCTACATCGCGCCCGGAGGGCATTGCGCCGGACAAAGCCTGACTTCCATGTGGTACTACTATCAGCAAAAGAGTGTGGAGGGTCACGCGCTCAATGCGTATCTCAATACGAACCCAAACGTAGCAAAATATCCCAGCGCGAATCATCTTGGATATCGATTTGCTTCGATGGTTCAGCGAGATATGGACTTTCGGGGCGGCTTGCAGGCAAAGATCTTTCAATCGTTGAACCCATCGCTTACCTTCAAGCTCTTCTTGCTTGGCACCTATGTCAGCAAGCAGCCTCAGTACGTCGGTTTGTTGCAATCCGGAGATTCGGGAGGACACGCCATGGTGTGTTTCGGCGTCCAGTACACGGACAAGTTGAATGGCAAGCTTCTCATCGAGGACCCGAATCACCCAGGTGAGAAAAGAGAAATAGACTATGTTAATGGCAAGTTTCAGCCTTATGTAACAGGCTTGAGAGCGGATGGGGCCGCTGTTGACTTTGACGTTATTGGGGCACTTGCGAAGACGGCCTATGTCCCCTGGGATCAGATTGGATTGCGCTGGAGCCAGGTCAAGGCGAAGACGATCGGCAGCGTTGCGCCTCACCCGTTCCCGGGAACGCTGTTACAGTATAGGGATCCGGACCTCAATCAAGTCGTCAACATGCCGACGACGTTTACGATCAACTCAGACACGCTCGAAGTACATTGGGATGTTATCGGTGCCCCAGAAGCTTGGATGGATGCCTATGCGAGCGATGGGACGGTAATCGATTACCAGAATAACAAGCTACCACTGCAGTACGGAAAGAACATTATTGGGTTCTTCTTCCAAGGAAATCCGAAGGCTGGCGGCGTAGGTCATGAATGGGTCGATTTCATTTGGGACACAATCTACAGCAACCAGCTTGCGATTGATCCGCCCACGGTCACGGGACAGCCGGGCGTAGCCTACTCGTGGACTGCTTCGGCGGGTTCCACCCCCAGCAACGCGCGCTATGAGTGGAAGTTCGGCGATGGCACACCGCTCGTTGTCAAGACCAATGATGGTACTGCTTCACACACGTTTGCCCAGGCGGGTACATACACCATCACGCTATCGCTCTATGACAACGCGAAGAACCAGCTCCTCGGCACAGCGACCGCGACCGCGACGATCGGCGCGCCAGCTTCCCATATATGGGATTCGCTGCATTCTTATAGTAGCTGGAGTTTCTGGTGCGGGGGGACTTTCACGCTTTCCGATGGATCGATCTTTACGACGATGCAATTTCCCATGCATCTGCCATCCGTGATTCCAATCACGTGGAACGGCACTGTTTTTACTGGTTCCTTCGCTACTCTTGGACCCTACGCGGTCCCCTACAATTATGACTCCGAGATTTGCGTAGTAACGGGCACTCTTCTTTCAGACGGAATCACCATTAAGTCATTGTCTTTCTCGCGCCGCTTCGTCGAGAGGTATGGATTAGATTCGACTGTGGAGCTTATAGATGTGACATTGTCAAACGCTGTCGGTGTGCTCCTGCCATCCGGTCGGCCATATTATTACTGGACGGGCGGCGATGTCAAGCCGATCGTGAGTAATCTCAACTATATCCAAACAACGAGAACGTTAGATCAAAGCACTGGCACGTTCAATACCACATCCGTGAAATCGCTCACTTCAGTCGATTGGGGCGCGAATAGTTATTTCACAGTAAGTTTCAAATAACATGCGATTCTTGGTGTTCGCCTGGCTCCTGAGCGATCCGCAGGCCCATCGTGGGCGATGGCGGGAGCCTACTCGGGTTGACGCACGGCGGTATCGAAGAATACCCGTCATCGCAACGTGATGAAGGGTTGAGCTTACTGCAATAGGGGCTAAGGCTTGCCGTATGCTTCCTGGAATGCGCGCTGCACAGCGTCGTCGGAAAGTTCTTCGCTATCGACGAATTTGTCATCAGCGTACCCGCTACGAATTTCTTCCACCGTTACCGTTCGAGCGTTAACCCGAAACACGACGCGCCAGCCTCTGATCGCCTGAACGAGCGTATCGCCCTGCACCTCGATCCGCTTATATGGATGAGGAGTCGGGTCGTGAGATAGTGCGCGGCGAACTCGCGCATCCAAATCGACTCCGTGCGCCTTTAGAAACGAGAGTTGCTCCGTCGCACGATTGGAATAGGTAACCTCGAACTCGGGATTCACATCAGCAGCTTCGGCTGCATCAATCCAACCCGCCTTCGCATCGGGATGCGCCTCCACTGCGGGCAGATACGGCTTGATATCGAGGATCGGTGTGCCATTGAGCAGATCGACATTCCGGACGCTCTCTGCTGTCGCTTGGGGTGTTGGCACCGACGCATTTACAATCAACTTTAACTGAAGCAAGGTGGATGATGTGAGATCATCGATGATCTCACACCATCCACCTTGCTTCAGTGTCAACCCGTAATCCCTCTCGATAGGCGATGGCTACGAGCGGGACTCGTTATCGAAATTGTCCAAAGAAGTTGCAACAATAGACCCTCACCACAAGCGATGAGGGTTTTTACAGCACACTCTCAATCGAATGATATCCTTCAGAATGCCTCGTCGTCATTTCTGCTGAACCCTCTTCTTCGATCATCCGCACGCTGTACGAGAGCCCAGAGTTCTCGTTTCCTAATCATCTCCCATCTGGAAATCCAATCGTTCGATCTTCTCAGCGATCAGAGAAGGAACGCCGAAGTTCTCTGCGATTTTGCCCGTGACCCGAAGTGCTGCGGCAATCGAAAGCATCAGGTGCTGCTCTCGAAACAGCTCGGGCCAAATGACGACATCGGCCATACCATGTTCGTCGGAAATGTTGAGCAGACACATGGCGTCGCCCTTCTTGGTGCGAATGAATTTCGATGCAGCAATATGGCCGACAAGTCTCACTCGCTTGCCGATATGTTCTTTCAGTTGCAGCGTCGTGATAGCATCTTCCCGGTACGATTTTAGGAAATGGCTCGGATAATCGGTCACGGAATATCCCAGGTACTCTCGCTCCTTGGCAAAAATATAGTCCGGGTCAAAGCTGGAAAGATGGGAGAGATCGTACTTGAACTCTTCGTGCGGGAAATCGAGCAATCCACTTCGACTCCGAGCATTGCCACGGCCTTTGAGATACAAAGAGAAGCGCACGTTTGCGATCGGCCGTGAAAGTCCGAGCGCATCGCAGGCACCGACGGTAATGAGCGTCATTCCTTCCTCGGTACCCAAACCGCTTCGCTCGGCGAAATCCTCGATGCTGACGAAAGGCCCGCCGGATTCACGCTGCTCGAGCAAGTGCTTGATCGATGCTTCCTGAACATTCTTGACTCCAGCAAACCCAAGCCGAATCACTCGATCTGCTTCAACTGTGTGTTTGAACGTGCTCTTGTTAACGTCAGGAAGTTTAACCTGAATACCTAGCCGCTTCGCTTCGTCGATGTACTCCTGATGCCGATAAAACCCACCGTAATTGTTCAGAACGCTGCACAAAAACTCAGTGGGATAATGGACTTTCAACCACGCTTCCTGAAACGACAGCACCGCATAACTCGCTGAGTGAGCTTTGCAGAAGGAGTATCCCGAGAAGCTCGAGATCTGTCTCCATATTTCTTCCGCAATCTTACGAGTGATGTTGTTGTGACTCCAGCAACCTTCGATGAATTCTTGCTTGAGTCGTTCAATCTCTTCCGGTGACCGGCCTTTGCCGGACATGGCACGGCGCAACACGTCCGCTTTGCCGCGCGAGATACCGGCCAACTCGTGGACCACGGTCAGCACGTCTTCCTGATACACCATGATGCCGTAGGTCTCCGACATCAGCGATCCCATGAGCGGATGGATATGTGTTCGGCGCTTTGAATCGTGATGCCTGCGGATAAACTCATCCATCATACCCGATTGTGCCACACCGGGGCGAATGACAGAACTGGCTGCCGTGAGATTCTCGAATGTATCGGTCCGGAGTTTTCTGAGTAACCCTATCATCGCAGGAGACTCGATATAAAAGCAACCCTTTGTCTTCCCTTCGCGGATTAGCGCGCGGGTTGGCTCATCGTGGGATGCGATGTAATAGTCCTCGATGGGTGGCCGGGCGCCATGCCGCTCTTCGACGATTCGCATCGTATCCCAATAGGTGCCGAGCCCACGGGTTGCGAGGACATCGAGTTTAATCAGTTTCCACTCGTCCGCGCTGTGCATGTCTTGCTGTGTGATGTAAATATCGTTCAGCGAGCGCTGCATGGCGGTATACCTCGTGATGGGGTGGTCCAGCAGTAACAGTCCTCCGGAATGCATGGCAAGATGACGAGGAGTGTGCTGAAGTCGATCGACATAGGAGAGCCACTCCCGAACATCGACGTGTTCTCCGTCGCGTCCACGCTGAATCTGTTTGATGTCGTCATAGCGATTGCTTGCGAGCTTCGATCGTAGCGAGGTGATTTCAGATTCTGAATAGCCGAGTGCCTTTCCGACTTCCCGAATGGCTCCTCGGTCGCGGAAGGTCTGGATCGAGGAGAGCATCGCCGCGTTTGACGTGCCGTTGCCGCTCTTTCCATATTTGTCCAGCATGTAGCCGATGACGTTGTAGCGGTCGGTCCACGAGAAGTCAATGTCGAAATCCGGCGGCATCTTGCGCTCGGGATTGAGGAATCTCTCGAACTGCAGGTTGTATTTGACCGAATCGACCTTCGAGATTCCGAGCAGATAGGCGGTGAACCAGTTCGCACCGGAACCTCGGCCAACATAAGGGAAGCCCTGGCGTTTTGCATACTGGATCATATCCCAGACAGCCAAAAAATAGCTGGCGGAATTCAATTGGGCGATCGTCTCCATTTCCAGCCGGAACCGGTCATGATAGCGCGTGCCAGAGAGGCCCTTATCCTGAAATCTGGCTTCTGCAAGTGAGGTCAGGTAACGAAGAGGTTCTCCATCACACGGGAAAGTCGCGAACTTCGAGTGAGTGAAATCGAACGCGACGTTGCATTCCGCTACAATCGCCTCCGCATTCCGAAACGCGATGTCATCCACATCCCGGAGCATAGTCCGGATCTCATTGCCTGTTGCAAAGTATTGTGTCAGATCGGCATGCTCGTTGCGTGGTAAGGTGCCGACCGTCGTGTTGGTATCGATTGCGCGGACGAGTCGGTACAGTTCGAAATCCCGTTCATGCTCGAAGCAGACATCGTTCGTTGCGACCAATTGGAGCCGCAGGCGCCGGTAGAGTTCTCGAAGCTGAGGCCACTGCTTGCGCTCGGCGTGAATGAGTTCGATAAAAAGATGGTGCCGATGTACGGGAGCAAGGGCTTCGATGGTTGATGGGGTTGAGGAAAGGAGAATGACGTTTTCGCTTGCATCACACAAAAGTGGGGCGAGCGATGAATCCGTCTGATCCTCGGCGGGCCATGGAGTGAGGACTCTGGTGTTCGCACGCTTCTGCTCGGCATTGTCGATAAAATCTTCTACGGTCAGCTTGGGCTTGATCTGAGGTAGCGCCTCTAAGACTCGCGTCAGTGTCTCGCATATTTCCGCATAGCCGGCATTGTTTTTTGCGAGGAGTACGGCGCGCTCTGTGCGAGTCTTCAACTCGACTCCAATAATCGGCTTTACACCGTTGGCGAGCGCCGATTTATAGAAGGGAATAACCCCCGTAACGTTATTAGTATCGGTCAGCGCAATGGCAGGCATCTTACGTTTTTCGGCAAGCACCGGCAACTGCTCGGCCGGAATGAGGCCGCTGAGGAAAGAATAATGCGAATGGGCATGCAGATGGCTAAACATTGTCTCGGAGCAGGGCAGAACATACTTCCGCGAAGTCAATCGCGTTGGCGAGTGCCTGAAGCGGAGGATCGTTGACAAAGGTCACGTAAAGCGGACGCTCGGGCGTGAGGGAGGTTGCAATCTCTGCCAGTTCTTCCCGTTTATAGGCGTACTGATATTTGGTGGCAGGATCGAACCATCCAGCGGCATTCCGGCCCAGCATTCGCACATGAGCGCCATTGCGCGATGCAACGATCTTCGGTCGTACAAGCCCTGGAAGTTGAGGGGCATCCCATCCGATGGGCAGGACCGACCGCTCGGCGAGCTTGGCTTGCAACGATTCATTCCGCACGCGGCTGTTCCACGTCCAGTGTTCGAACTCGATATGAAGATGGCGAGCATCAAGGCAATCGAGAAAGAGGAGCAGTGTGTCCTTGGCTTCCGAGTGATAGACGATCCTCTCGTGCAGTACAAGAAGGATGGAGGTCTTGAACGGGAAAGCATAGTGCAGGAGCGATTCCATCCACCCAGACCAGCGTGAAGGATCGAAGGCAATCGCGCTGATCTGTTCGATCGTAATCCGGAGCGTCGCATGGCGAATCCCAAACTCCGCAAGGTGTGCGAGTTGACGCTCATTGACCGGAGCATGAAAGATGAGCGGAATCTCGATCGTGGAAAAGGCTGCGGCATAGTGCTTCAGTGCATCGCCCTTTCCTCCCACGTGCTGCGAAAGCACCTGAACTGCCGCCGCATGTGAGCCAATGAAAAGCTGCTGGCGTGTTGCGAGGGATTTCAAAAGAGGAGCATGAGTCTTCATTCGCTTTATGAGCGACGTGGTCTGAGCATCAGGATGGGTTTCTGTATCGAATGCTCGGCGAAGCCAGGATCTGCGTGCCAGACGCTCACTTGCAGCTTGCTCAACGGTCTTTGTAAAGCTCATAGTCGTGATTATTTGAGCAGGGTGGAGGCATAGCGGACGATCTTCGAGCCATACTTGCGGTGCAAATCGTCCAGTGTTGTGTAAATGGTACTCGTTCGTGCCTGATCTTCTGCGAAGAGATAACCGGGTCGGAGATCGTCAATCAACTGGCTTGCTTCGACTCCCAGCAATCGCACGCGCACTCGGCGCGTCCAGAGTTGCTTAAAGAGCTTGAGCGCGGTTTGATAGATTGCCTGATCGGCATTGGTAAAGCTGACGCTCACAGTCTTTGTGACTGTTTGAAAGTCCGCATACCGGAGTTTGAGCGTAACTTTCTCGGTCAGGACTTTCGCTTCCCGAAGGTCTTGCGCCAATCGCGAAGAGAGCGAAAGCAGCGTCCCAAGTAAGTGTTCGACATCGAGCGTGTCCTCACCGAAGGTTTGTTCGCGCGAGTATCCCTGTTGCTCATGTACCGGCGTCACCGGAGAGTAGTCAATGCCGCGAGACCGATTGGCTAAGGAGCGACCCTCTTTTCCATAATATCGCTCGAGGACTTGCGTCGGAGTTTTGGCAATATCGCCGATCCGCTGGAAGCCAATCTCACGCAACTCGGCTTCGCGCACGGGACCGATACCGGGCAGCGCTCGGATCGGGAAGGGGGCAAGGAAGGATTGTTCATCGCCCATGCGGACCTGATAACTGCGCTCCTCCGCTTGCTTCTTCGCCTGCTGCGTCGTTGCGACCTTCGCTACTAACTTATTCGAAGCAAGCCCGAAGGAGAGTGGCAATTGTGTCTCACCGTTGACTTCCGCGCGGATGCTCCTGGCCCAGGTGTAAGCATCGCCTTTCAGACGTTCGCAGTGAGAAAGGTCGAGATAGAACTCATCAACGGACGATTTCTCGACAACCGGCGCAAGCTGTGCCATCATTTGCGTGACCAGCCGGGAATATTCGGCATAGGCCAGATAATGCCCTCGCAAATAGACGGCCTGCGGGCATAGCCGGTAGGCGGTTCGGATCGGCATGGCCGAGTGAACGCCGAACCGGCGCGCCTCGTAGGAGCAGCCGGCAACGACGCCACGGCCCGTCGGATCGCCGCCCACGATAACGGGCCGTGCCCGAAGAGCAGGGTCGAGCAGGCGCTCGACCGAGACAAAGAATGTGTCGAGATCGAGGTGGACGATATTTCCAGTATGAAAGGTCTGAATGGTGCCCATAACAGCAATTGTAATATAAGCAATTTTTAGACCTCTCGCAAGAATTTCAGGATCAGGGATCATCATGAAACTCAGCAGATAGCTCGGGGCGGGGTAGGGACCGTGGGGAGGAGCGAGGACAATCGGCAAGGCAGACTAATGCGCGCCGAATGTCTCTCGATACGCTCGCTGTGCAGTGTCATCAGCGAGTTCCTCGCTATCGACGAATTTGTCATCAGCGTACCCGCTACGAATTTCTTCTACTGTTACCGTTCGATCGTTGACACCAAAAACAACTCGCCAGCCACGGATTGCCTGGACCATAAATTCCCCCTGCACTTCGATCCGCTTGTACGGATGTGGCGCCGGATCATGAGATAACACACGACGAATTCGCGCATCCAAATCGACTCCGTGCGCCTTTAGAAACTCGAGTTGCTTCGTCGCAAGCTCGGAATAGCCGACGTCATACCTTGGATTTGCATCTGCCGCTTCCGCCGCATCAATCCAGCCGGCCTTCGCATCAGGATGCGCTTCGACCGCAGGCAAATAGGGTTTGATATCGAGGATCGGCGTGCCATCGAGTAGGTCAACATTCCGGACGTGCAACGTCAGGCCATCGACGCTAACCAGATCGACCAGCGATAGACCGATCGGATTGGGCCGGTGTGGCGACCTGGTCGCGAAGACTCCGCGTTTCTTGCGCTCGCCACGAGGCACCAGTACTTTCGGCTTCCAATTCGGATTCCGGTCGAACCAATAGATCAGCCAGATCTTCTCGATGCCTTCCAGGTTATCCAGCGCCTGCTCGAAGTTCTGGCCTTCCAGCAGATGCACCGTTCCGTCCGCTCCTGCTGCGCCTGGCTGGTGCGGCGCCTCGGCTTTGCTCTGAAACGGCGTCGAGATGTAGCCGATGGGGGAGAGGGTTAGATCTTGCACGCTGCCACAATGTTCGCGCGCGGGCATTTCGTGCCCAGCCGCGCATTCAGCCGGTTTTGCCACCCGCCGCCCCAGGCTCGATTCGGTTACCTTGTCATTTGAGTTTGAAATTCATAAAGCACCATTTTCTTGAAAACTCGCAGGGCCGGGTTCCATCAATTTGAAGATTCTATATTTGGTCGACGCGACTGCGGGATAGCTTCTTAAGAAGGTCTCATCTTTCGTTCGGCAGTTGTTTGGCTTCGCGAAAGAATGACATGCGGTCGTTCGTTACTCTTACTGATCGAGTAAGACTTTTTGCTTGCGGTGAAGAATAGCTGAAAGGATGATCGCCCATAGCCGTCAAATTACGTTTCCTGCACGGTTGGCACGCCGATGGCCAGTTGGAATCCACCGAGGACATCCACCAGAGCTGACTCTCACACGAACGCTCTCCAAGCAGAACCGCTGAGGCCTCACACCTCGGCCCTTCCACTTCCATGAACGGCTCCTAAGCGAGTGCCGGCCCCAAGCGGACGGTTCTTCGCCCGTGTAATTACACGCGGTGCGAACTTAATCTTAATTCTATCATGAAACACCTTCTGAAAAGCCTCACGCCCACGCTGGGCATCGCGCTGCTCGTCGTGGGTGTCCTCGGGCTGATGAGTTCGAGCGCACTCGCTCAGAGCAAGGCTGGCCAACTCGCCTTCGGTATCGATGGCGGAGGTAATAAGTATTATGGCAATTATACGGATAATCAGTTCTCGTTCTCGGGTGATGCATTCATCCGCTGGAATATCTTTGACTGGCTATCTCTCCACGCGGCGTACAACGGCGGTCTGCTCCGGTACAAAGCCACGGCCGCGAGCATCCTTAATAGCGGCGGTGGACCGATCGGTTCGCTCAACCACACCCGCGTTGGCGGATGGGAGCTCATGGGTTCCTACAACGTCTTCGCGGATCAGACGTTCGTA